>JAZUJG010000260.1:0-8869 GCA_045642645.1 Acutalibacteraceae bacterium
TGATATTGAAAGCAACAAGGTGCGCCGCGACCTCGGCATTACTTACGACAGCGACGTTTTAAGACTTACCGACTCATTCACGAGCGCGGGTCTTTTTGTGGGCAGCATAGTCATTACGCAGTTTGACGGTCAGCCTGCCGCGGTCAAGTTCAAGGACAAGCTCGTAGCACTCGGCATAAAGGTATTTGTGCACTACCCCATAGACGGCTACCCCTACAATGTCAGAACGATAGTCAGCGAGGAAGGCTTCGGCAAGAACGAATATATCGAGACCTCCCGCCCGCTTGTAATAGTAACCGCACCCGGCCCCGGCAGCGGCAAAATGGCGACCTGCCTTTCACAGCTTTACCACGAAAATGTGCGCGGCATTAAAGCCGGCTACGCTAAATTCGAGACCTTCCCAATATGGAACCTGCCGCTCAAGCATCCCGTTAACCTCGCGTATGAGGCAGCTACGGCAGACCTTAACGATGTTAATATGATAGACCCCTATCACCTTGAAGCATACGGCAAAACCACCGTAAACTACAACCGCGATGTTGAGGTTTTCCCGGTGCTCAATGCGATGTTTGAAAAGATAGAGGGCGTAAGCCCCTATAAATCACCCACCGATATGGGTGTAAATATGGCAGGCTACTGCATTACAGACGATTATGTCTGCCGCAAGGCTTCGTATGAAGAAATCATAAGGCGCTATTTTAATGCCCTGTGCGACAAGAAGCTCGGTCAGAAAAACGATGCGGCAATCGCCAAAATCGAAAGTCTTATGAATCAGGCGGGCATTACCGTTGAAAGTCAGCGCCCCGTCGTGAAAGCCGCACTCACCAAGAGCGCAGTAAACGATAACCGCCCGGCAGTTGCAATAGAACTGCCGAACGGCACAATAGTTACCGGCAAAACGAGCGATTTGCTCGGCAGCGCCTCGGCGGCGATACTCAATGCGCTTAAATCAATCGCGGGCATCGACGATTCCATTCCGCTAATAAAGCGTGAGGTAATTGAGCCTATACAGGACTTAAAGACCGATATACTCGGCAACCACAACCCGCGCCTGCACGTTGATGAGGTGCTTATAGCACTCACAATGAGCGCGGTCACAAGTGCAGAAGCGAAAAAGGCATTTGACTGCCTTACATTACTCAGCGGCAGCGAAGCACACGCCACGGTAATCCTTTCGCAGGTAGACCGCGACACATTCAGAAAGCTCGGCATCAACCTCACCTGCGAGCCGCAGCACGAAAGCAAAAAACTGTACCACAGGTAATTATTTATTCATTAAAAAGCATCGGTCGGGCTTTCGCCCGACCGGTGCTTTTTGTATATCTGTATCATTTATCAAGATCCGGTATCAGTAAACCGTAGCCGTTTTCATTTCTTTTATAGACTACATTCACATCATCGGTTTCAGCATTCAAAAACATATAGAACTGATGCCCGAGCAGATTCATCTGCAAAATCGCCTCGTCCACGCTCTGCGGTTTCAAAGCCACCGATTTTTCTCTTATAACATCGAAATCCTTTTCCTCCTCCACGGGCTCGGGGAAATAATCGTCAAGCACGGCGGAGTGAAGCTTTTTATCGAGGCGGGTTTTATTTTTGCGAATCTGTCTTATAAGGGAGTCAACGCAGGCATCGAGTGCATCCAGCATATTTTCCGCACGCTCCTCGGCGCGGAATATCATACCGCCTTTGGTGACCGTTACCTCCACAATATGGCAGGATTTTTCAACTGTTGCGGTAACTTTTGCGTTAGCATCTTCGCCAAACAGTTTTTCAACTTTGCCGAGGCGTTTTTCAGCCCTTGCTTTAAAATCCTCGCGAGGTGTGCATTTACGGCCAACTACTGTAATGTTCATAATGACAATCCTTTCTGATTTGTTAATAGTTTAAACAAAACAGAACACGGTAACCACCCCATTTCCTTCTTTGATTAAAGATTAACATATTCTTTGAACATTGTCAATATATTTTGTATAAATTCACTAAAAATTCACGGTATATTAACATAATGGTAGGCTTTACACGCGCACGCCGAACAAGCCGTGGCGGTTACAGTAGGCATATATTGCATAGGTGCGGTTTATTTTGAAGCGCGCCTCGGCACCGCCCTCGGGGTAGAGCTTTGTAAGCATAATGCCGCTGTCGGTAACAGCAGCCAAGAACGAAATATAATGCTCCTTGCTCATTTCGTGGTTTACGGTAACGTAGTATTCATCCTCAACGGCTTCTATATTTATAATGTGGCTTTCGTCGGGCTGTTCGGGCTCGGCGCACGGCAGCTGTATGCCGCAGCAGCACACCACCGTTTCGCCCGTGGCGGTAATTACATTGCCGCACACGGGGCAGATATAGAATTTGCAGCGTTTCATATTAAAGCTTTTGTTGCCGTTTGTTACCGCGCCGCCCGAAAGCAGCTCCACCACCGAAACGCCGAGATTTTGCGCTATTTTGTCAAGCAGTGTTATATCGGGGTAGCTTCTGCCCGTTTCCCATTTTGAAACGGCTTTGTCGCTCACGCCGAGCTTTTCGGCAAGGGCGAGCTGTGTCATATTCTTTTTTTCGCGCAGTTCTTTGATTATTGCGCCCGTTACATAAGAATCCATAAAATCATCTCCCGAAATAAGATTAACATATTCACGCAAAAATGCAACCTACCGTAAGTAGAATGCTTGCACAAAAGCGTTTAAGGTGTTATAGTACATTCGTAAAGGAGTGTTTATTATGGTTGAAGTAGTGGCGGCACTTATACGCGACGGTAAAAAATTTATGATTTGCCAACGCCCCGCGCACAAGGCTCGCGGGCTTTTGTGGGAGTTCGTTGGCGGCAAGGTTGAAAAAGGCGAAACCGATGCCGAGGCACTTATACGCGAATGCCGCGAGGAGCTTGATATTGAATTGAAGGTGAATGACCTTTTCCTTGACCTTGTTCACGAATACCCGGATATTACCGTTCACCTTTCGCTTTACAATGCGGAAATAGCACACGGCGAGCCTAAAATGCTCGAACACAACGATATTAAATGGATAACGCCCGACGAAATCCCGCAGTACGATTTCTGCCCTGCGGATAAAGAAATACTTGTAAAAATCAAAAAAGAATTTTAATGAATAAGGAAACGGATTTGCCGGTCACTCAAAAGCCCGCAAATCCGTTCATTTTACTGCATATAAACGCTGTCGGCGCGAAATCTTCGACAGATTAAAGGGGCTGTCGCACCAACGCAAACAGCCCCTTGTTTTATTTATTCGGTATTTGCGCCTATCAGCCAAGGCTTACGGAATTCTCGTCCTTTGTCTTTTCAGGTGAAACGGCGAGGGCGTTAATTCTGTTTTCCCAAGCGCTGTATTTGTCAACAATCGCTTTAATATCGGCATTGTCTTTTGCCTTGTCACTGCAAAGGTCCTTGTAGCAGCCGAACTTCAGGCTGAGCTCGGGCCATTTTTCCACAAGCTGCTTATCGGTAAGCTCAAGATCGGCAATTGCGGCGTTTTTTTCCGCATTGGCAATCAGGTGACCTCTGACTCGCCCGGACAGCGTTCCCAACATTTCCGAAACTTTTTGGTTCAGTCCTATTCCATCATAGGTCATTTCTCTGTTGTGACCCCCCGAAGCCTCGATAGCATCTGATTCCGCGTTTACTTTGTTAGCTTTAGCAGCCGCACCTTGTATTCTATCAATGTACTGACCGCCGTTCAACTGAACATATTTTTCCGACTCATATACCTCTATTTTACCGACATCATACTTTTGTGCATATTTATATGCCGCCTGGCGCGAACGCATGAAATCCCGATCGCTGGCTTTGTCCAGCGTCGATACGGTTTTTTCGCTCGGGTACCTGAGTCTTTCGGATTCTTCAATGGCTTTCTGCGCGGCTTCGGTAAGCTCCCTGCCGGCTGAATCCTTGCCGGGATAATTGAAAAACTCATCCTGAGCGGTTTTGAGAGCGGCGCGCTTGGCAGGGTCGGCACCGTCGATGATTCGCTGCATACATCTGAGTGTACGGGTGCATTCCTCGGCTGTGGTTTCCACGCCGATTCCTCTTGCTTTGTCAACATTTGCGGTTATATCTGCCGACTTATACTGCATATAAACATTCTGTTTTGCGGAGTTAATGTATTTATTAAGTCCCGAAAACTGCCCTTCCGGGAACGGCTGCGGATCAGATTCAACGATTTTTCTGCTGATATATTCATTCAGCTTTTCCACTGCGGCAAGCTTGCCGTAAACATTCTTTTTTACGCCGTCATTACTCTTGTGAGCAAGATATTTGTCTATATTCATTTTAACGGTGAGCAGCTTTGCCGCTTCGTTCTGCCCGGGAGTTAAGCCCGCTTCCTCTCCCCACGGACCGTAGCCCGGTTTGTCAAGCTGCTCCAATACGGAAATAATGGCTTTGTACTCGCTTGAGTTCACCGTTGTTTTGGCAGCCTTAAGTTCATCCGCAAACGATTTGAACGACATCTCCTGAGCCGCAGGCTGACTGCCCGCATCTGCCGAAACCGCAGCGGCAGGTGCAAAAGACTTTTGCAAATACTCTATCGCCTTTTCATTTGACAGAAAATCTTTGTTCTTCTTCCCGATATCTTTAAAGTTGGACTCCATATAATCCTTGTAGTCATATTCATTTGTCCTGCTATGGGCGTCACTGCCCCAGCAATAATCATAATCATCGGGAATGTGCTTTACGACAAACAGCTTTGCCGTTCTCGCGGCTGAATGTATATCGTCTTCCACTTTGGCAAGATTATTCAGTGACGAAAGCATGGGTCTTGAGAACAAAAGCTCGCTGCTTGTGCAAAACCTTGCCATGACATAGTTTTCGTTGACCCACTCGGCAACGCTTTCATCGTCGGAGCCCTTGGGACCCGCAAAGAAAGATTTCACCTGCTTTGAAATTTCGCCGCCGTAGGCATCGACAATAGCCTGCTTCTGAGCGCGCAGCCTGTTTTCCGCCGCATTCCTTTCTCTTAACGCCTCCGACATGGATTGCCCCGAACCGTATGTAAGTTCATCGTCATATTTGTCTTTGGCTTCTTTGAAATCGAGATAATCTTGGTGAAGCTCTCTGAGCATATCATCAAGCTTTTTGTATTGAGCCGCCTTTGCACCCAGCTCCGTGCTTAACTGTTGTCTTGTTTTCGGCATATATGTGCCCCTCCTCTGTATTGTTTACTTTTATCCGTTATCTCCGAAAGCTTTACAAAACCTTATCGCTTTCGGGAGTTGTTCAGATCGACATTGAATTATCGACGGATTTCCGGGATTCGTCCAGCACCTTGCCGACCGAATCCTTGCCGGGATGATTGAAAAATTCCTCCTGAGTTGTTTTGAGAGCGGCGCGCTTGGCAGGGGCGGCACCGTCGATGATTCGCTGCATACATTTGAGAGTGTTTGTACATTCATCGGCTGTGGTGACCACGCCGGCAGACCTTGCTTTTTCAACGCTGTTGGTTATATCCGCCTGCTTATACTGCAAATAAACATTCTGCTTTGCGGAGTTAATGTATTTATTAAGCTTAGCCAGCGGCTCCCCGAACTCCTTCGGATTGGATTCAACGATTTTTTTGCTGATATAATTGTTCAGCTTTTCCACAGCGGCAAGTTTTTCGTAAACATTCTTCTTTACGCCGTCATTGCTCTTATGAGCAATGTATTTGTCTATACACATTTTAACAGTGAGCAGTTTTGCCGCTTCATTCTGCCTGGGCGTTAAGCCTGCTTTCTCGCCCCACGGACCCAAGCCGGGTTTGTCAAGCTGCTCCAATGTGGAAATAATGGCTTTGTACTCACTTGAGTTCACAGTTGTTTTGGCATTTTTAAGTTCCTCTGCAAACGCTTCAAACGACTCTTCCTCGACATCATTCGAATTGGCAATGCCCGAAACAAGATCTTCCTGTACTTCTTCAACCCCGCCTTCTTCGGCTTTCAGAAATTCGGTATTATTTTCCTTGAGCTCGTAAAGGTCAACCGACATATACCTTTGATAATCATCAGGAGTTTCCTTTTTGTAAGTATCGCTCCCCCAGCACAGAGCACCGCAATCGGGAATATGTTTTACAATATACAGCTTTGCCATCTGTGCTGCAGCATGCATTTTGTATTCAGATACCCCAAGTTTTCTCAACGACGGCAGATATGGCTTTTCGTATAAAAGATCGTTGCTCATGCAAACTCTTGCCATGGCATAGTTTTCATGCACCCATTTGCCGACGGCCTCGTCATCGGAGCTTTTGGGACCTGAAAAAAATGATTTGACTTGTTTTGAAAGTTCGCTTCCGAAGGTATTGAGAAAAGCCTGCTTCTGAGCAAGCACCCTTTTTTTCGCAATCTGCACTTTGTCTGCCGCCCGATTCGCGGCGCTCTGTGACATTCCCAGGCTTGCTTCATCCCGTTCATTTACGGCATCTTTATATTCGACTACCCTCTTGTGAAGCCTCTCAAGCATAGTATCGAGTCTTTTGTATTGAGCCGCCTTTACGCCCAGTTCCGCGCTTAGTTGTTTTTTGGTTTTCGGCATATATATGCCCCCCTCTTTCATTTATATAATTATGAAATTACACACACATTAAAACATTATTGATACTGCTTGTCAATACTTTTGCGTGTTCAATACCAATACCCCCGCAGCACGCATTTTATTACACCGAATAATAAAAAAGCTGTGAGCAAATGCCCACAGCCTTTTTGAATAAAGCTTTAATTATTTAACAGCCTCTTTGAGAGCTGCGCCTGCTTTGAAAGCGGGAACCTTGCAAGCAGCGATTTTGATTGCTTTGCCGGTCTGGGGATTGCGGCCTTCTTTAGCTGCTCTTTCGCGAACTTCGAAAGTACCGAAGCCGATAAGCTGAACCTTGTCGCCCTTCTTAAGAGCGCCTTCGATTGAACCGAAAACGGCTGCTACTGCCTTTTCTGCGTCTTTCTTGCTGAGATTTGCTTCTTTTGCTACATTAGCAATAAGTTCTGTTTTGTTCATTTGAAAATCCTCCAAATTTTATTTTTCCAAAGTCTTAAAGGGATTTCCCTCCGACTTTAAATTGGACTTAGTCTGTCTGCTTTGTTTGGAGCTTTGCTTCATCCCACAAAGCATCGAGTGTTTCGAGCGAGGCTTCTTTCATATCCACACCGCGTTCTGCGGCAAGAGCCTCGGTAACGGCAAAGCGTTTCATAAATTTTTTTGTTGCCTTTTCAAGTGCGGATTCCGCATCGCAATCGCAGAAGCGTGCGACATTTACGCACGAAAAAAGCAGATCGCCGAGTTCGTCTTCGATTTCGGCTTTATCGCCCTTTGCAAGAGCCTCTTTGACCTCGGCGGCTTCTTCGGCGATTTTTTCAAAAGCACCGTTTTCGTCGCGCCAGTCGAAGCCTGCCTTGCGCGCCTTGCCCTGCACCTTCTGCGCTTTCATAAGTGCGGGGAAGGTTGCGGGAATAGCCTGCATGGCGGCAGTCTGTGTGGGCTGCTTTTTGGTTTGGCGTTTGATATCATCCCAATTTTTAAGCACCTCGCCGGTAGAGCTTACGCTCACATCGGCAAATACATGGGGATGCCTGATTATAAGCTTTTTGCAGATGCCGTCTGCAACGGCGTCGATATCGAACGTGCCCTCTGCTTTTGCGAGGTCGGCATGGAACACAACCTGCAGAAGCACATCGCCCAGCTCCTCCTGCATAAGCACGGGATTCCGGGTGTCGATAGCTTCAAGCACCTCGTAGGTTTCTTCAAGAAAATCCTGCCGGATAGACTCGTGAGTCTGCTCGGCATCCCACGGGCAGCCGCCGGGAGCGCGTAAAATTCTGACTATTTCAACAAGATCGTTGAAAGTGTAATTCTCTTTAAACTTATAATCAACCATAGCAATTACCTCAAAGCACTACCTATTTTAACCTATAAGCTTATATTTTTCAAGTATTTTTGCTATTTTTTCTCCGAAAGGAAGCATTAAAATGTCATCTTTTACCAAAGTTTTGGTGAAAAGTATGATAATTGCGTACACAACCACCGCCACACAGATGGAAATAAGGCACGAAAGCGAACGGCCGTTGATTCTGCCGGACATATCTCCGAAGGTAAGTACGCCGCTCAGAACTCTGTATGAGAAGTACGCCGCACCGCCCGTAGCGACCGATGCGATAAGCGGTTTTACAATTACGGCTTTAATATCTATCTTCACGCCGGTTTCCTTTTTAAGCACGCGGTAATCGTAGAATATGCACCAGAGGTAGAAAATGCTTGTGCCGAACACGGCACCCTTGACATTCATTGACGGAACGCCTATGAGCAGGTAGTTAAGACCGATTTTGAATACGCAGCCTATTGCGAGCGCCTTTGCGGGAACATCCGCCCTGCCTATTGCCTGCATAATGTTCGTAAGGGGCGAGGAAAGCGTCATAATACCCATCGCCAAGCCATACAGCGCAAGTACGGGTGCGGCAACCGCAATACCGCTTTCGTTTTCGGTGCCGTGGTAGAGTAAGTCGAGTATCGGCTCGGCGAGCGCCGCAAAGCCCGCGCCTGCAGGCAGAGCAACAAGCATTGTCGTTCTGAAAACGGTATTTACCGTACCGTGAACGGTTTTCATATCCTTTTTGGCGAGCGCCGCCGATATTACGGGAATCGCACTTACGCCGAGAGTCATCATAACCGTGGGTACAAGGTTTCTGAAATCGAGCGTGGTGTCATAAGCACCGTAAAGGAATGTATGGATATTCTCCCTTGCGATACCTGCAGCGGATATCGAGTCGCCGTAGGCGTTCATTATAACATCGTACCTGCCGGCAACAACATCCTTGAGCCTGTTCTGAATCATCCAGGTATCTATAAAGTTTGTGATATTGAGCACAAGCGAGCTCAAAGCCGTGGGAACGGCG
>JAZUJG010000261.1:0-5225 GCA_045642645.1 Acutalibacteraceae bacterium
GTCTGGTCAACCTCGTTGAATGCGAGAATTTTGTTGAAATTTTTGCGCATATCGAGGGTAACGCCGCCCTTTACGGGCTCAACACCCCTTGTAACGCTGCTGCCGCCGCCGTAAACATAAAGCGGAATGTTATTTTTCGTAACATACTCAACTATTTTTTCAATCTGCGCGGTCTTTGCGGGGTACACCACAATATCCGGCACGCAGTCGATTCTTTTGTGGCGAAGGCGCATAATATCGTATGCGGTAAAGCCGTATGCAACCGAAAGTCTGTCGTAATCGGAAACGGAAACATTTTCCTCACCGACTATTTTCTTTATTGCATCGATATGCTTTTTGGCGAGCTTTACGGGATTATTCGGCAGCTCGACCTTGTCAAAGCCTATATCGTCGGCATACTCCTTAAAATCGTCATCGGTCATCTCGAATCTTTCTTTCATAAGATTGTAGAGAGACTCCTTCGGGTATTTGAAAAATTCGGGGTCGCCCCAACGGAAAATCGAACGGTAGCTGCCCTCGGGCGCGGGGGTAAGCACCCACTTCGGCTCAAAGCCCTTATACGGTTTACTCATTTATATTTCCTCCCATTCACTGTTTTGCTGATTTAAGAACGCTGCTTGTAACTATAATATCCGCACCCAGACCGAGCACGTTTTCAATGACCTTATCGCCGCGTTCAAGGCGTTCGGTAACGGTTACGCCGTTTATTTCTTTCATAACATCGAAAATCCTGCTTTTCGGTATTTCCTTTGAAACGCGCACGGGCACCACGGGAACATCCTTAAACGCCGTTTTCACGGTGGTGCATATAGTTCTTTCGGGCGCGGTCATTTCTGTTACGGCAAAGTCCCTGCCGCGCTTGCAGGTATTGCCGCTTACGGTGTATTCGCCGTTTTCTTCCTCAACGGTCAGACGGCAGCCGCGCGGACATACTATGCACACAAATTCTTTCATTGCCCGTTCACCTCCGCTTCAACCGTTATTACCGAGCCGGAGCCGAGCTCTGCGCCGCTGAAATCAACGGTAAGCTTTTCCATTTCGGGCGGGCGCATAAAGGCATATTTTTTGGTGATAATCTCCTCACCGTCCGCCTTTACGGTCACGCGGCAGTTATTGAATTCGCCGCTGCTTCTGAAATAGAAATCAACTGCGGAATTATCGGCGCAAAGATTTAATTTCTGCGGAACAACATAAAGGAAGTTTTTGTCGGCATCCACGGGTATGAGCGTGCGTTCTTTTTTCACGAACTGCGCCGCATTCTTACCCGCCTGCCTGCCGCTTTCGCTAACATGGTCAACAAGGTCATTCACGTGCAGAGCGTTGCCGCACGAAAAAACGCCGTCGACCGAGGTCATAAGCTGACCGTCGCAAACGGGGCCCTTCGTTTTGCCGTCAAGCACAACGCCGAGGCTTTCCGCCTGCTCATTTTCGGGTATAAGACCTACGGAAAGTATAAGCGCATCACATCCCACAAACTGCTCGGTATTTTTTATGGGACGCATTTTTTCATCCACCCTGCAGATTTCAACACCCGTAAGCCTTTCATCGCCAAAGGTCTTTGTAACGGTGTGCGAAAGGTGAAGCGGTATATTGTAATCGCTGAGACACTGGTGAATATTCCTTGTAAGCCCCGACGGAGTAGGCTTTGCTTCATATACGCCCACGACCTCGGCGCCCTCAAGCGTAAGGCGGCGCGCCATGATAAGACCTATATCGCCCGAGCCGAGAATCACGCATTTGTTTGCGGGCTTCACACCGAGTATATTAGTAAAATACTGCGCCGTGCCTGCGGTAAACACACCCGAGGGGCGTGTGCCGTGAATTGCGACCTGCTTTGCGGTGCGCTCGCGGCAGCCCGTGGCAAGCACAAGGGTTTTTGAATTGAATGTTTCAACGCCGCTGTTATTGACAACGGTAACATCGAATGTTCCGTCATCCTTCTTAACAAGGCGCGTAACGAATGTAAGGATTTTTGCCTCTATGCCGAGAGCATTGAAATCATCAACATACCTTTCGGCATATTCGGGGCCGGAAAGCTTTTCGCCGAAGCGGATAAGCCCGAAGCCGTCATGGATACACTGTTTAAGAATACCTCCGAGGCGTGCTTCGCGCTCAATGAGCAGCACATTCGCGCCGTTTTCCTTGGCGCTTATTGCCGCGGCAAGACCTGCGGGGCCGCCGCCTATTACCGTAACATCATAGTTTTTCAATGCGACCACCTCATTTCGTTTTGCCGTAGGTTATTACGGAATTTTCGGAGGATTTTCTCACATCCGAAAGCTCACTGCCCGTAAATTCCGCAATAATCGAAGTCACAAGCGGCGAACAGAAGCCGCCCTGGCATCTGCCCATTCCGGGGCGAACGCGTTTTTTGATGCCGTCAACCGTGGGCACGCAAATCGGCGAACGCAAAGCATCAAGTATTTCGCCTTTGCTTATTTCTTCGCAGCGGCAGATTATAACGCCGTAATCGGAATTTTCTTTTATAAGAGCATCCCTTTCGGAGTCGCTCATATCCTTAAGGTGCGGTATGGGTTTACGGCGCGGATTGTAGCTTTGGTTGCGCTCCACGGTCATAACCTTTTTAAGCTCATCCGTTACAAGCTCCTCTATATAGAGCGCAACTGCGGGAGCCGTGGTAAGACCGGGCGACTGTATGCCCGCACAATGTATGAGATTTTCGACCGTTCTGCCCTTTTCGAGCACAAAATCTTCCTCAAATGTGGGAGCGCGCACACCGGTAAAATATGTAATAATATCACGCTGCGAAAGTTTCGGCATTGTAACGGTCTGCTTGTTGAACACAGTTTCTATGCTTTCGCGGTGAGTCTGCACATTCTCTTTTTCATAAGTTTCAACAGCATCGGGACCTGCAAGCAGGTTACCGTGAACGGTGTGCAGTATGCCGCCGCCCTTTGAATGTGAGGAATTGCCGGAGGTAAGCTCCTTGACGGAAGCTATGGAGTGCATATAGGCACCCGCTTTTCTGTCAAGAATGGAGTTTGTGCCGCGGCGCGGGTGAATGGAAAAGAATCTGTCGCCCGCCATATCGGCTACCGCTTCGCTGAAAACGCCTGCGGCATTCACCACGATTTTCGGGTAAACCGTTCCTCTGTTGGTTTCGACCGAAACGATTCTGCCGTTTTCGGTTTTCATTGAAAGCACCGCCGTATTAAGCGACACCTTCGCGCCGTTCATAACGGCGTTTTCGGCATAAGCTATGGTAAGACCGTAGGGGCAGACACAGCCCGAATCGGGATTTGAGATGGCGAATTTGAAATCGCCGTTAAAATTCGGCTCGCGCTTTTTGAGTTCTTCGCCGGAAATAAGTGTTGTGTCGGAAATGCCGTCGCGGTGTTTTCTTAATGCGCAGTACGCCGCAATTGCGGGCTTCAGATATTCCTTATTGAAGCACACATACTGCCCCACACGCTTAAACGGCACGCCGAGTTCATCACAAATCTGTGTGTACATTTTGTTGCCGGCACGCACGAATTTATGCTTCAATGTGCCTTTGCCGAGGTCTACACCCGGGTGCACCTCACCGTCATTTCTGCCGGAAGCCTGCATTGCAAGGTCGCTTTCCTTATCCACAAGCAGAATATCGAGCTTCCATTTTGAAAGCTCGCGCGCTATAGAAGCACCCGAAATGCCGCCGCCGATTATAAGCACATCGGGCGCGGCGCCGTCAAGCGACTTGTCGGTAACGGAGGGTATCCTCATGGGCTTATCCTCGCCGCCCGTAAACACAATATCGTTCACAACATGGATGCCGCTTTTGAAATTGTCGGGATCCACGCATGAACGGCAAACCTCAACCACTTCGTTCCAATCGGCAGATTTACCCTTAACGACAATTCTGTTGAGTTTACTGTCGTAAAAAGCACGGAATCTGCCGCCGTAAGTTTTCATTAAATTTTTATTTACTTTAATAATATCCAATCAAATCACCTTCGGATAATTATTCTTCAAGATTTCTGCGCCAATGGAAAAGATACTGCTGAGCTATGCCCTGCGTGCCGTTCATACACTCGGGCAAGCCGTTCGGGTAAAGCTCGGCAACTATCCGCTTCACCCACACATCCACGGGGAACGCCTCGTGCCTGCCGAAGCCGTAAAGCAGTGCGCACTGCGCGACCTTTTCGCCCACGCCCTTGATTTTGAGAAGCTCGGCTTTTGCCTCATCAAAGGGCAGTGTTTTCACTTTTTCAATATCCACCTCGCCCGAAGAAATCTTGCGGGCGGCATCAATTATGTACTTCGCACGGAAGCCCGAACGGATAACCGCAAGGTCCTCCACCTCAAGAGCCGCAATTCTTTCTGCACCCGGGAATGAATACGCACCGCCGATATCCTCGCCGAAATTCTCGCAAAGGCGGTCTATTATTCCCTTTATGCGCGGAATGTTATTGTTGGCGGAAATTATAAATGAACAGACGGTTTCCCACTCATCCTGCTTTAAAATCCTTATACCGTAATACTGCGAGCAGGCTTTTATAAGGTTTTCATCGGTATATGAAGCAATAATGGCGGCATAGTCGGTGTCAAAGTCGAAATAGCCGCGCCACAGAGAATTAAAATCCTCCTCGGCAGTATTGTAAAACACCGCCGTGCTGCCGTCGGTTTTGAGTTCAAGGTACTTACCCTTTACCACACCGCACCAAACGCCGTTTTCTTTCTGCTTCCAGCGAAATGCCTGACCGCAGTCGAGAGTGAGCGCATCATTAAAGCAATCAACACCCGAAAGTACCAAGTTTTTACCGTCTTTTGTCACTCTCACACAAATCACCATATTAAGCATAGCACAAAAAAACAATTAAGGTAAGTAAAGTAGTAAATATTTAAAATAATTTAATAAATTCTGCATTTTCAACAGTTTTTTCACACGAAATTATGCACTATTTCAGTACAGAAAAGTCTTGTAAAAATTGCCCAATTTTTGCAAATACGCACACCGAAAAAAACAATTCCGCATTGTATAATTGTAAAGTGCGTACAACACACAGTATATTTTTATTGTTTAATTCTTTTTTCCGATTTGTCAATAAAATGTAGAAAACCTTTGATTACAGCGGCTTTTAACGCCAAGTTGCCGACAAATTGAACACGGTTTTGAACAAAAAAGGCATAAAGTCAATTATACAGTTTGTATAATTTGAGCTTTGTATATTTTGCCAATCGCCGTTTTGCGACAAGCTGCGACAATTTTGTGCATTTGAAAATAT
>JAZUJG010000262.1:0-3966 GCA_045642645.1 Acutalibacteraceae bacterium
TATAACATCGACAACGGAAGTTTCAGTGTTATAGTTTACGCTTATGCAGTCATCCGCACCGCATTCTTCAAGCATTGTGCCGATTTCTCTGCAAACGATTTCGATAATACTCTTTATTTCAAATTTAAAAGTTTTTTCACCGGAGTAAAGGCTGTCCTTTTTTGCGGAAACGGTGATATACGCTTCGCCGATTTCTATATTTTCACTGAATGTGACATCATAGTCCGAAGCGGCATCAAGAAGCTTGCCGCACAAATCAACATCGAAATCGGGGGTGATTTCAAGACCCGTGAACGCCTGAGTTTCTATTTCGGAGTGAACATTTTCAACCCAGCTCGCTTCAACACGGTGCTGGTCAATTTCGGCGCCGCCGAGTGCCGCATCAACAAGTGCAGAATAGTCGAGTGCATTAATTTGACCGTCACCGTTGACATCTGCCGCCTCAACAAATGCCGCATAGCTCATACCGCCATCGGCAAAGTCACTTTCGGAAGGAACATAAGAACCTGTGGAAATGCGTTCTATAACAACGGCATCAAGCACATCAAGGTATCCGTCGCCGTCAAGGTCGCCGTAAACTACGGTTTCGTAATCCGCAACGGCAGTTTCGGCATTACCCTGCTCGGTGGTGACTTTTACGCGGTCACCCGTACCGATTGCACTGCCGGTTTCAAAAAGAGGATACAAGCCATCCTTGCCTGCGGTGATATAGTCGCCGTAGCCTTCGACGCCAACATCAAAACCGCGGATGATGTTTTTGCCGAAGTCGATATTCGCCGCAAGACCGTTCTCATCGGCGGTAAAGCCGAGAGCATCGTAGCGAAAGGCAATAACATCATCAGCCGCAGCGGCAGTAACGCCGAAGCAGCAGGATACCGTGCCTATAATCAATAAAACGGAAAGGAATACGGAAAGTGTTTTTTTCATATAAACCTCCGAGTAAAAAAAATTACTACTTATTTTATAACAATTCACCTTTTTTCTTGTTGCGAAATTATGAATAAACTGTTAACATTCGACACTTTTCTGATATTTTGCAAAAACAACATTCAAAAGTGCATCTTCTGCTTAATTTAATCACACAAAAATAGTAGGTGACAAAACGAAAAATATGTGTTATACTGTTCAAGCATCTAATAATTAAAGATTGTGAGGAAACTTAAAGTGCTGGAACTCAACTATGCTCTTAATCTTATAATAAAAGGTCTTGAAGGCACCATGAAGGATATCGGACTTGAGCCCGAATATCCCGAAGGCGTACGCCCCCCCGAGCTTCCCGTTGCCGTTGACGGCAGTAAATCCGTTATTATGTATCGCGGTGAAAAAGGCAGAGCAAGAATCGTTTACGAAAACAGCAAGCTTTCGCTTTACTGCGCCAATGCAGATGAAGCCGATGCCCCGGATGACGATATGCCGCGCGAGTCGCTTTCACTTATGGAGCTTGAAAATATCGACGAACGCGACCTTAAATATATCTTTGAGGATTTTATTGAAACGCTTGAAAAGAAGTTTTCGTCAAAACGCAATTCCGCGGCAGGCAAAAAGCTGCCCACCCCAGTTTCAAAATCGCAAGCAAAAAGCGGTGCGCTCGCTTATGATGCCAATACACTCGGAAACCGTTTCACCACGATTTACCCCGAACTGCGCGATGAATACAAAAATAATATCGACACATACGGTGAATTTCTTGCAGAAGATTTCTTTGTAAACCACGGCAACGCCTGCGTTATGGAAACCCTGCGCGGCGGCGACAAGGTAAAAATTCGCAAACTCTTTAACCTGCTTAACGATATTTACGAGGACGGCACCAATGATACGCAGAGCCTTGTTGCAGTTACCATTCTCGGTGAAATTTCAACCGATATGTCACTGCTTGAGATTGCAGAACCGTTTTTCAGCGATACGATGCGCGAGCCGGTAATTGAGGTAATAAACTACCTTGCAGGCAGCAAGAGCGCAAGAATGCGCCTTGAAAATCCGCCGCTTTACAAACCGAAAAAGAAGAAAAAGGGCAATCCCCTTTCGTCAATGCTGGGTATGTAATAATCCACAGTATATTCGGGAATGAAGTTCTCCCCGGGGAAACCCAAACCGCTTTAAAAGCTGATGACTTCTGCATAGTTTTTGCAGAATATCATCGGCTTTTTTCATATCAAGGAGGAAACAATGCTCACTTCACTGTCACTCATTTTTCTTGTGGGACTTGCATCCGCATTCATTTGCAAACGCATTAAACTGCCCCGCATCATAGGCATGCTTGTTACCGGCATAGTGCTCGGACCTTACGTGCTCGATTTACTTGACCCTAAAATACTCGGTATTTCCGCTGAACTGCGGCAAATCGCCCTTATTATTATTCTTATAAAAGCAGGTCTTTCTTTAAATATAGCCGATTTAAAAAAAGTAGGCAGACCGGCAATACTTATGTCATTTCTGCCTGCATTATTTGAAATTGCCGCGGTTGTGTTATTCGCACCCGCGCTGCTTCACATTTCGGTTATTGAAGCCGCAATCACGGGCGCGGTGCTCGGCGCGGTTTCGCCTGCGGTGGTCGTGCCGAGAATGGTTGCACTTATGGATGAAGGTTACGGAACAAACAAGCATATACCGCAGCTTATACTCGCAGGTGCATCGCTTGACGATGTGTTTGTAATAGTACTGTTTTCGGTATTTACGGGCATGGCACAAGGCGGCAATGCAAATGTAAAGGATTTTATAAGCATACCCGTTTCCATAGTTCTCGGTATTCTTGCGGGAGCGGTTCTCGGATTTATACTGTCATTCATTTTTGAGCTGGCACACAAAAAAGGTGATTCGATTCGCCAAAGCCTGAAGACTGTCATTGTTCTCGGCTCGTCATTTTTACTTATGACTATTGAAACACTGCTTGACGGAGTCGTTTCGGTTTCGGGATTACTCGCGGTAATGAGTATGGCTTGTGTAATTCAAATGCGTTGCCGCAAAGAAGTATCCGGGGATTTAGCCGCAAAATACGGGCGACTTTGGCTTGCGGCGGAAGTCATTTTATTTGTGCTTGTCGGCGCGGCGGTGGATATTCGCTACACCTTGAAAGCAGGAGCAATGGCGGTGCTTATTATATTTATTGCGCTTGTTTTTCGCTCGGCAGGCGTGCTGCTCTGCCTTATAGGAACAAAACTAAACAAGAAAGAAAAGCTTTACTGCGTACTCGCTTATTTACCGAAAGCGACCGTTCAGGCGGCAATAGGCTCAGTGCCGCTTTCGCTCAGTCTGCCGTGCGGCAGTTTAGTGCTTTCGGTTGCGGTGCTTTCTATACTTATCACCGCACCGCTCGGCGCAATTTGTATGGATTTGAGTTATAAAAAGCTTTTGAAGCAAGCGCAACAAATATATTGACACTGTTTTTATATACTATTATAATAATATAAACACATTAAAGGGGTGTTTACTTTGAAACATTACGATTCAGTTATTATCGGTCACATTTCGCAGGACCATAATATCGACCATCTCGGCAACGGTATTGAAATCTGCGGCGGCGCCGTGCTGTTTTCTTCGGCTTCGGCGTATGCACTCGGGCACAATGTGCTTGCGGTAACCCGCCTCGCCAAAGAAGATTTCGGGAGGCTCGACAGTTTCACCATACCGAAAGAAAATATTGTTGCCATTCCCTCAAAAAGCTCCACCACCATAAGAAATCAATATTTCACCGCCGACAAGGAGCGCAGAAGCTGCACCTGCCTTTCGCTCGGCGAGCCGTTCAAAGTCGGCGATGTTCCCGCCGATGCCGAAGCGGATATCTACCACTTTGCAGGGCTTATTTACGGCGACTTTCCGAATGAGCTTATAAAGCAGTACGCCGAAAAAGGCGATGTGGCAGTTGATGTGCAGACTTGCCTCAGGCACGCCGATATGGCGGGCGACGGCAGTATGTATTTTGAGGACTGGGCAGACAAGCTCGAAATGCTGCCGTATATAACATATTTA
>JAZUJG010000263.1:0-12392 GCA_045642645.1 Acutalibacteraceae bacterium
ATTTTGTCTTGATAAGCTCATCAAATTCACTTTCACAGTCCGCCGCGGCACCCGTTTCCGATTCGGCGTCAACCGGTAATTCAGCGCCCGTTTGTGCGCCTTCGCCCTCTGCCCCCTCCGAAGCAAAAAGCTGCAGCGCAAGTAAGTACCGTTTTGTGTTTTTCATAAAAAATCCTTTCTTCATCGTCTTTGCGAAGTGTCATATATTAACCCGTGCGGCCGACACGGGGAATACACTATTCTGTTTTTACATATTCCGGGTATTCTTCCGCCACAGCATAAAGCCCGGTAAGAACGGTATCGGTAATTATCTCTATCCTTTCTTCGCTGTCGCCGAGCGCATGTGCTTCCACGCAAAAATACCCGTCACGCACGATTTCGCGCTTTAACTTAACATTACCCCGCGCTTCCTCATCCTTCAAGCAATTCAGCAGAGTAAACGCAAGCGCAGAAACCGCCGCGCACACAATATCTTCTCCCTTGGCACCGCTGCCGGCGTGCCCGTCTATAATCAGCAGATGCCCGTCATAATACCTGCGGTAGCATAAGGTTGTCACATGGCACCGACTCCCCCGCTGAGTTTTGCTTCAAGCGCCGCCTTGCCCTCAAAATCCATCATACTTATGGTGAGCAATGCCTGCTCGCGAAGCTCCGGCGAGAAAAGTCCTGCGCTGTAAAGCTGCAGTGCAAGCTCATTCTGACTGATTTTTGAAAACGGGCTTGCCTTTTCCGCGCTAACCTTAATATCGAAAATCGGCTTACGCATACCGAGCTCCATACCGAAAACGCTCTGCTGAGTCTCACTTAAAAGAGCGGAATTATCGTAAGAAATGAAGCTTTCGTCGCCGTTGCGGCTTACCACCCTGAAAAAGCGAGGCTCGTCGTAGAACTGCCTTATAAGCTCGATTACAAGCATATTCAATTCCGAAAACGCTCTGTAACCGCCACGCACCATATCGCGAGTGAGCTTACTGCCCGCCTCCTGCAGAGCCGCAATAGCCGATGCCGCCGTAACGCCGCTTGAAACGCCGCCTTGTGAAAAATCGCGGTTGCCGCTGGTTTCTTTAAGCTCGTCTATTTTACTGTTGAGTATGCCGAGCATTCCCTCCGGCAAGGATGAAAAGCGGATTTCGCGTATGCTGTCCTCACCGAGATTTGAGCCTGCAACATGAACGAAATTATTGCTCCAATCGGCAAACTCCTGCTCGTTGACTGCGCCAGAGGTATTTATAAAGAAACGCGGATTTGCCGCCATAGAGGCATTCCTCACAACCGCATTGCCGAGTATATCTATCTGCTGTTGGGCATCCTTCATAATATCTATGTAGCCGAAGCCGCAGGGCGTGCCCTCCTCAACAAAGAGAGCATCGAACACAAATGGGTATCTGCCGTGGTCATAGAAGCCGCGCTCACAGTACTCGGCATCGTTTTCGGAAGCGTACAGAAGCACGCCATTGCAGAATTTGCAGTATTGAAGCACCTCCACGCCGTTGCGGTACTGCTTGTAGTACCAATCCACAACGGGAGTTTTGTCGGATGTGTCAACGGTATCGTCATAAACATATTTTGCAACATCGCTCATACCGCCGCCGAGCTTGCCGTTAAGCTGCGGGTAAAGCGAAACGAGCGTGTCGTTATCGGTAAGCTCAATGTGAAAAACATTTTTGCTTTTCTGAATATCCTTAACGCCGGGCTCCCAGAACAGATTGAGAATATCTATCTGCTTAAGCTCAATATCGCCCATACCGTTTGCCCTCAAGGGATTCCAGAACGCGCCGTAAACCGCCGTACCTGCCTTGAGCTTATACCACCATGCATCGTTATACAGCTTCTCAAAGCCGTTGCGTTCAAATATTACGGGCAGAATCTGAGTAAGAATATCTGCGGCAGGCTTATCGCTCTGCTCACGCGGCAGGCAGCACACCGTCGGGAAATTATCCATGGCATCGGCGTGCTTATTGGCTATGGAATTAAACAGCCACGCAGATGCAGGTTCATTTTCCCCCTTTTCATTTTTGCGATATCTGAGCTTAAACCACTGCTCATTGTCGATTATCCTTTTATCGAGATTTGTTTTACCGGCGCGGTATTTTTTGAGGATATCGGTTGCCTTGGCAATATCCTGCTCATCAATGATATTGAACGCTTCCGCCTCGGGTATCTCGTCGGTATTCTTTAAAATCTTCTTTATTTTCAAAATAAACCTCCTGAAAGCTCCAACGGATCGTCGGAGAGTGTAGTTCTTGTGTGTTTATAAACGGGTGCTATCGGGCGCGCCATACACATATAGCGCACCTCGTCGGCGATATGATCCTCGCCTGTGGTATCAAGGTCCTCGGGGTCGGTGGTACTGAAGCGAAGCTCCGGCACTGTGCGTATAAAGCCCTTGCAGTTTGAAAACACATACATCATCGGCACGCCGTTTTCATCAAAGTTCATACGGTAATGCACCTGCATCCAGCCCGGTATACGCTTATTGTCGCCCTTGGTGAAGAATATGCCGTGGCGGTCTGCAGACTCTATAATCGCCTCGCCTCGCGAAGCATCCCATATAGACGGGTCGGCAACGCCGAGTATTCTTTTGCCGCGCAGCCAGCGGTGCTCTTTTTCTATGCGCGCGATTTCGGCGAAGATTTTATCGGGCGGCCACTTAACGCCCTCGTTTGCGGTTTTGGTACAGCCGTACAGTTCAAGTATCCTGTAAAGCCTGCCGTCAAAATCGACCGCCCACCACGCGCACGAAAAGGGCTTTGCATAGCCGAAGTCGAATGAACGGTAAAGAGTCCACTCGGGCGGTATGTCAAACGGCTCGATTACGTGTGTGAACTTACCGTCGCGGTAATTATCCCTGACATCGCGGAACTCCTCAAAAAACTGACCGTCAAAAATATCCCAGTTACCGAAGCGGTGAGCCTGACGGAGCTTTTCGGGGAGTGCATCGAGCACCTTGACATATTCGGGATTTGTACGCATAAGCACCGTATTGTCATCGACTGTTGCCGGAATGTACGCGAAATCGGCGGGGTCCTCGTTGGCTTCATAGCGCCCCTTTACAAAAAGGCGCTTGAACCAGTTATGCCCCACACCGCCCGGGTTGCCCGTAAAGTACATACGCGGCTTAAAATCGGTGCGCGTGGTTCTGTTGCAGGTCATTAAAAACTGCACCTGCGCAAAGGTGAAATGCGTACACTCCTCCACGCCCACCACATCGTATTCCTGCCCCTGATACTGATAAATATCTGCTTCGGAATCGCAATAGCCGAGGCGTATGCGCGAGCCGTTCGGGAAAATGAACGCGCGCTCGTCTTTTTTGTATTTTGCAATTCCGTTAAGCTGTTCAAGCATGGGCAAAAGGTGATTTTCACGAAGCTCGGGCAAGGTCTTTCTTAAAAGCAGCAGCTTCAAATTCGGGTACTCAAACGCAAGCAGTATGAATTTTGTGCGCAGTGCCCAGGATTTACCGCCGCCGCGAGCGCCGCCGTAGCCTATAAAGCGCTTGCGGCTTTCAAAAAACAGCGCCTGCTTCGGATTGGGATTTGATATGGTAAGGGCTTTCATTTTGCCCACTCCTCAATCTCTTTTTCGAGCCTTACGACCACGCCGGCGGTTTGCACATCGCCGTATTCGTTTAAAAGCTCGTAAAGTTCCTTTAATGCGCTCACGCTCTCTTTAAGGAATTTTGCATCAAGCTCGGTGTCGCCGCTTAACTTGAACTCGCGGCGCGCTTTTTTGACGATTTCATCAATAAGCGCGCTCATATTATCGGCAGCCGAGCTGATTTTCTTGAGCTTTGCGGAGGTCTGCACACCTTCACTCACGAACGCAGCCCCCTGTCATACTGCACGGCAACATTGCGGTGATGCTCGCACCTTTTGCCGCCGAATACGCTGCACACATCATTTTCGTAACGCGCCTTGGCTTTGTTATCGCCGAAGCGGTGCACGCACTCCGTACCGCTTATGCAGCCCTCACAGGTTATAAAGCAATCGCCCTCTTTAATGTAAAAGGGGCATTCGATTCTGCCTTCAATAAGCTTTGACATCTGTAAAATCCTCCGAATTATTCTTAAATTTTTTTCAAAAGTACCATTTTCGGCATTGACAAAGCCGAAATAATATTTTATAGTATAGCCGCAATTAGTTCGGTGTTCCGAACCGCAATGTTAGTATAGTACAGATTTCCGAACTTTTCAACCCATTTCCAGAACATTTGTTCGTTTTTTCGCAAAATTTTTTATCGAGGTGTTTTTATGACGATGTATGAAAAAATAGAGTACCTTTGCAACGAAAAAAATATTAAGCCCGCTAAGCTCTGCAAGGATGCAGGGATTTCCAAAAGCGCTCTTTCGGAATTGAAGACAGGGCGCACCAAAACACTTTCCACTCAGAATTTAAGTAAAATTGCAAACTACTTTGCGGTGTCGCTCGACTTTTTTGACGAAAGCACGGCAGACGATGTAAAGGACGAGCTTTTTGAAAAGCGAAAGCTGCTTTTCGATATGTCGAAGCGCGCAACAAACGACCAGCTTGATACATTCCTTGTGATGTTCAAAGCGATTATTGATAAAAATGAAGGAGAGTAAATTGAACTACACCATATTTATCCGCGAAATAAAAATGCCCGCCACCGTCAGAGCGTTTACAGTCCCCGACGAAGACGGAAATTTTAATGTATATATCAACGAATGTCTTTCCGAAGAAGCGAAAAGGAAAAGCCTGGACCACGAAAAAATGCACATATCGCGCGACGATTTTATAGCGGAAGCACCCGCGCGGCTGATAGAGGCAACACTATAAACATTCATATCAAAATACAAAAACAACAACCGAGCAACCGTTTGAGGCTGCTCGGTTGTACTGTTATTTCATTACTTATTGCAAAGTATATATCAGTTAACACTCAGTTGACTTATTTTTTCATCATATTCCTGCTGAGAGATAACTCCTCTCTTAAGTAAATCATCAAAATACGCAATCTGACCGTTTTTTGTTGCCTGAGCAAAATCATTGTCAGTTTTAACAGTGAGATAATTCAGATAACTCCACAACCAATAACCGAGAATCAAAAAATTCACAACACTTACCGCTATTGACGTCATTCCCTTAAACAAGTAGCCATTTATTAATATGTTACTTAATAATGTGCACGCAAGATGGATTACAGCAGGAACAAACCATATTTTGGAAAACACAGATACGTTATTAGATTTTCTTCGAGCAAAGAGACCAATGATCAATACACAATCCGGAACAAGTGCCAAAACAAGACTAACTATCATCATAAGTGAAAAGCCAATAAATGAATTCATAATAATCGGGAACAATATGTCTACAAAACAATATAGCAAAACCACAAATACAGTTACTCCGTCATTGCGTTCACGGTACATAGAAAAGCCTAAAATGCATTGCAACACAATAATGAGTATGGATGAAATTATATACCGTATATCGACATAGTATGGATTGCCAAGAATATTAATAATTCTCGGGAAATATATCATCAATTCGATTACAGCAATAATCCATGTTGCTATCGCCAAGTGTTTTCCTGTTATTTTTTTCATTTTTATCACCACTCCATATCATGATACTGAGTATTTTCAACTCCGCTTTCGTTTAATCTGACCACCAATTTATCAAGTTTTACACGCCATATTGATTTAAACCATTTTTTATGACCAAACCATTTAACAAGCGTCGGACTGATTGCGTAGTATGTACGAACAAAGGCCCTGCCATACCATGTTTTTGCAAGAGTATAATCTCTGTATCTTCTAAGTGTCCACACCTGCGGGCAATCATACGAGCCATATACAGCCGTTGCAACATAACAACCTCCGCTTTTTTTAGGTGCAGCAACATTGAGTTCAGGAATTGGAATCTCATGGGATGAATCTAGTTTGTGCCATTTCTCATGGCATTGTTGAACGTAATCCTTATTTGCTGAAAAAAACCTGGTATGAGAAATAAGCAATGCATAATAATCAATGATTCTTTTATCATTTTCGGGATATTTCTTAATGATTTCTTCCAATGTTGTGCAAAATTCAATATTCAATTGCTGAAACAATTTTTCCGTTTTGTGACTGTCATCAGAATGTGATTGTGTGGTAGCGCCGAATTGTGTTGTGGTTGTCGTTGTTTTTGTATACACATAACTTGAACCACTCATTGCGATAAGATCATTACTGATTTGTTTGATTATTTCTTTTTGTTTTTCTTCATCTTCAACATTGAAATTATTATCAATGATAGAAATACAGTTTTGAAGAACCTTAAAAGCAGCTTGACGCTTGTAAATGTCATTTTCTATTAATGAACTTTTTGCTTTTCCGTATGCACTATAGAAAATAGCCTCAATATTGGTCGGGTCGTTTTGTTCAACCATATTGTAGTACTTTTCTGTTTCTTCCCAATCCTCTTTTTGTTTTGCTCTGCGCGCATTTGCAAGATATTTTTCAACAAATGCCGAATTATCAACTTTTACAGTACCTTGAATATCAACCGTACCCTCAACCATCATTTTCTTGGCTTCTTCGACAGAATACTTCATTCCGCAATATTGGCAAATATAGACACCGTCTTGCTTGATAAATTCTGCACCGTCGCACATTTCGCATTTCATTGCCTTCATATTGATCCTCCCTTAATTCATTTTAGTAAAGATAACTGACCTTAAATAGCTTTACTTGCGTAGGCTATTTATAGCCCAATAGTATCATATATAGCCCATCATTGTCAATACTAAACGATATAATTAAAAAAAGACAAAATGGCGGTGGTGTTATGGATACTTATTCGGCTGTAAAATCCAGGCTTTTATTCTTACTTGGTGAAAAAGATTTTTCGATTAATCATCTTGCATTGGAATCTGCGGTCGCTCCCTCTACAATCAAAAACATCTTATACGGAAAGAGCGTAAATCCCGGTATTGTAACTTTAAAAATGCTTTGTGACGGCTTAAATATTTCACTTATTGATTTTTTCGATTCGGAAGAATTCAAAAATCTTGAACAGGAAATCAAATAAATTTGAACACAAAAAAAACAAGGGGCCGCCGTCCCTTGTTTTTTTCATTATAATTTCATCATCTTAAAGCTATATTAAGCACCTGCTGGTAATCGCTCACCTCAACATCATCGCTCGTATCGAAATCCGCGGCAAGCAGATAATCTTCATACAGCACAGTGTTGCCGTTGGCTGCCCTTTCCGCAAGCGCGGTGTCGAGCACATCCACAACACCGTCGCCGTCAAGGTCGCCCATAACTATAAGCTTGTAGGTGTCGTCAAGCACACCATCTTTAAACACAAATATCTGCGAGCCTGTGCCGTAGCTGCGATTTTCGCCGCTTATAAAAGACGGCACGCCCACAAACGAATAACCGTTTTCGCCGGTTATGAACTCCTCGGGTGCAGATTTATGCTGATTATAACTGAAAATCAGTTTGCTTTCGGCTTCAATGGCGGTCTTGCCGACGGGCATAAGGTCGATTACAACAAACGGTATATTGTGCTCTGCGGCGTAGCTCTGTACATAGGAGCCGGTATAGCCGTAAACCGTGAGTTTTGTGCAGCCGTCAAAGGCGTGTCCGCCGATCTCGGTAACGGTTGCGGGTATTGTAAGCTTTTCGAGATTTTTGCAATTCAAAAAGCATACATCGCCGATTTTTTCAATGCCGTTCTGCAAAATCACTTCCTTAACGCAGGTTTTACCGCCGAAAGCGCCCTCGGTAAGCTCAACCACATCGTGATTTTCCATTTCAAAGGGCACGGTAACCTTACTGTCGCTGCCGTTATATGATGTGATGTTTGCGGTTTTTGCATCAATGACCGAATAGCTGAACACCGTTTCGGGCACAATGCCGAAATTTGTGATGTTGACAACCGTTGTTGACGACATAAGGTTATTGCCGATAATTGTGAGAATATATTTGCCGTTTTTGGAAACGGTCGCTTTGAGTGTTTCGGTAACATCATCGCCGTTAAAGTAGATTTTTCTTACGCCGGATTCGCCCGTAACGGGAACTATTGCAAGGTCGTACGGCGCAGAGGTCTTTTCGGTAACGCTCTGTACTGCATAAACCGACGGCTCGGAGGTATCTATCATAACCTTGTAACTGTCAGACGGTGCACTTTCAAGTCCGGCGCCGTTGACCGCTTTAAAGCAGTAGCTGCCGTTTGTATTCTCGGTAAAAACCGCCCTGGCGGAGTCAAGCTTCTGCCAGCCGTTGCCGCAGTCATAATAGTATGTAACTCCCGACGGGCAGGCATTCAGCGTGCCGAGGTTAAAGGTCACATTTTCACTCGTCCACCTGCCGAATGTGCCCTCAAAGCCGACGCGCACAAGCGGAACTGTACGGTCGATTTTAACCGTAAAAGTGTATGGCTCACTTTCAAGTCCCGAATTGGAAACCGCCTTGAATACGAATGTATGAACACCGTCCTCCTTCGCCTCAAGGTACTGCTGAGTAAAGCGCGCAAAGTCGCCGCCGTCAACACTGTAATAGTATTCCTTAATACCCGAAAAAGCGCTCGCTTCGGGCATAAAAGTCACAACATCGTCAGCCCAGCTGTCATTCGCATACGGCACACCGCCGCACATTGCCGCCACGTTATCAAGAACAGGCTCTTTGGCATCGCGCACAAAGCCTGCGGAATAATACGGCTCGCTTATATTGCCCGCTTTATCAACCGCTGAGAATTCAAAATAACCGCTGAAATTCTCACAGCACACAGCGGGATTTTCGGGTGAATACTCCTGCCACTTGCTTACGGGGTTAAACTCCGCATCGACCAATCTGTATTTTACGGATTCAATACCCGATGCGCCCGAATCCGAGTATTCGGCAACAGCATTGACATCACCGCTGAAATAAATGCCGTCCTCACTGTGCGGCGCATCTTCCGGAATCTGCGAAAGCGTAACGCTGCTGATCACAGGGGAGGTTTTATCTATGTTTTTTACCGTAATGCTCTTTGTAAAGCTCACACCCGTACCCGCAGTCACGGTAACCGTATAAACACCGTTTTCGCTTACGGTAAATTCGCGTGTATCGGTAATATCCGTTTCCCCGAGCATAACCGAACGAACACCCGACAGACCCGTTGAAATATTAAAAACTCTTACGGTATAATCCTCGTTGGTATAGTCGAAAACCTCCTGAACAAAGCTGAATGACGGAGTAACCTTATCAAGCATAACGCGAATACCTTCACTCGCCTCGCTTTCAATACCCTTGCTGTTTACGGATTTAAAATAATATGTGGTATCGGTACTTGTGTTAACGGTAAAGCGGTTGCCGTGCAGCTTTATCCACGCATTGTTCACATTGGTTTTGTAGTAAAAATTAATTCCGTTAAGCTCGTGCGTGCTGCTTAAATTAAACACAACATTCTCATTTGTCCACTCACCGATTTTGCCTTTCACATCAACGGTAAGCACGGGCTTGCCGTATATCACGACATTAAATGATGCATAAGCCGTTCTGCCGGCGTGGGTGTATGAAACGGGAATGGTCTGCTCCACATCGAAAAGCTGCGGATCAAATGCGCTGTAATCGACTATGTAGGCTTCAACCGTTTCAGACGGAGCATTTGAATAATTCGCGGTGATACTCATACCGTCAAGCGAAAGAACTGTATCGCCCTCAAAATACTCGGATTTTGCAGGCGGTGTGATATCAATGCTTTCGACCGCCTTTGAATGAACGGTAACCGGAAACACCGCGTTATAATTCTTACCTGCGCGGCTTACGGATACTATAATATATTGCTCGGTATCAAGCAGATTTTCATTTACCGCGCTTACGGTGTAGTCGCTGATTTTGACGGAGAGCTGCTCGTCGGTGTAATCGGCAGCCTCGGGGTAATACTCAACAAGGCTCTGTCTGTTGTAATTGAGGTAAACCTCCATACCCGTAAGGTCAAGATTCACGCTTCCCTCGGTGTATTCCGAAACATCTGGCGCTTTAAGCGTAATGCTTTCTGGTGCGACCTCTATGACATTTATATCTTTATATGTATCAA
This sequence comes from Acutalibacteraceae bacterium, assembly GCA_045642645.1. Lineage (GTDB taxonomy): Bacteria > Bacillota > Clostridia > Oscillospirales > Acutalibacteraceae > DTU089. The sequence continues at coordinate 10,029 of JAZUJG010000263.1, forward strand.
TATTTGTATTTATAAGGTAACGTGTAAATGCGTAAATGCGCGTTTTGCCTGCCTTATGAGGTGTGACTGTGCCGTTATCGTCAATACTGACAAAGGCATTCTGCGTATTTCTGCCGTCGCCGCCGTATGTGTTTGAGGCTTTCCAGGGGGATTCACCGTTATCTTTGACCGCACCCCAGTAAAGCACAGTGCGATTGATACGCTCGGGGTAGGTTTCAAGCGTGTATGATGTCGGGAAATCGAGGATAACATTGTCGTGGCCGATAATGTCGGCATCGCTGAATTTATTAACGGCAAGTGTGCCCTGCCCCTTAACGGTTACCGAAGCCGTGCGCGTAACGCCCGAAACGGTGGCGCTTACCGTGGTGGTGCGCTTGGATGTAGTTGCTCTGCCGCCGGCATCCCTTGCGAGAAGCACGCCGCTTTCGGAAATCGCTGCGACACTTTCATCCTCAACGCTCCATACGATATGACCGAGCAGATCGGCTTCGTAATCCTCCGGAGTAATTGCGGATATTTCAAGCTGCAGCGCAGTACCCTCAGTAACATCGCCGCTTATGCCGCTTATCTGAAAATCCGTAATCGCCTTGCCGCTGACTATCTGCATTGAATCGGTAACGGTGCTGTCGCCGTAACTTGCTTTTACATAAACCGCCGTTACGCCCGAGCCGATGCCCGTAACCGTTCCGTCTGCCGCGACACTTATCACACCGTCGGTAACGGGAGCATTCTGCGCAGCGTAAACTATTTCGCCATTCTGATTTTTAATGCCCCATTCGCGCTTGACGCTTGAGCTTGTGTTGTACCTTGCGGGGCTTACTGTGGCAGTGTAATTCACCGAAGCGCCTATACCGATAACGCTGTCGCCGGAAATTTCGACCGCCGACAGAGATGTTGCAATAAGCGGGCGCATGACCTTGACCGTATAATCCTTTGAAACGCCGCCGAGCGTGGCGGTGATTACAACGGATTTTGAATATGTAAGACCGCTGCCGCCGTCAAGTCCCGTTACAAGTCCCGTGGCATCCACCACGGCAACAGACTCATCCGAGCTTGCCCAGCTCAAATCGCCCTTATACGCGCCTGCGGGCGCAACATCGGAAATTGAAAGCTGTATGCTTTCGCCCTCGGTAACGCTCGATGAGCCGTTTATTTTGAAATCCTCAACGGGCAGATCCGCCTGCTCTTTCACAGTAAATGTTACGGTATCGGTAAACACGGCATAAAGCGTGCTTTCGGGATTTACCCTTATTGTTACAGTACCTGCTTTTATGAATGTAACAAGTCCGTCATCGGTAACGGAAGCATAGTTTTTGGCGGATGTGTCAAGAATGCTTGAGCCGACACTCCACTTGATGCCCTGCCCGAGCCTTACGGGCGTGCAGGCACCGAAAAGCTGCACGGTCGAACCGACCGCAACGGTTGTGGGTACGGTCTTTTTATTTGTAATGTGAACGCCCGTGGGTGCAACAGAAGCAACAAGGCTTTTTTCCACCACGACCTCAACGGTGTCGCTGCCGAGCTTTTTGCCCTCGGCATTATAGACAGTCGCGGTGATTTTCACATTCATATTGTCAAGGTATGCTCTGAGCGATTCGCCCACGCCCTCGCCTACGATAGAACTTACAAGCCACACAAGCGTGTCGGTATCGGTATTGTCAATATCAATGCCGCTGTCGTCAATGGTTTTCCAGACGGTATCGGCAAGGGTCTTGCCTACAATGGGAAGTCCCGCTATATTTTCATCTATCCAAAGCTGAATAATGGCGCGTTTAGAGTAATCGTAAGCAGTCACTCTGCCGGTTTCATCAACACCGGCAAGCAGCGGCAAATCGCTCGACCACTCCACCGTGTAACCCTCGCCCGCACTTTCGGTAACGACCGCCGTAAGTTGCACGGAACGATATTCCTGCAGTTGAATAATGTCAGACACCGCAGTTTCCCCGTTGTAAATATCAACTACGGAAGCGGCGCCCGCATATATTACCGGCAAGCCCGAAATTATTATCAGCACCGACAGAATTGCGCAAAAATACTTTTTGACCGATTTTTTCATTTTAACACCCGAATGCATATTATAATCACAGAAAATAATATCACAAATACCGCCGTGCAGTCAACCTGATTACAATAAATTAACAAAAATTGCATAAAACCGCAATATTGTCAAAAAATATAATAAAATTCTTTGCGGGGTATTTATATGGTAGGTATTCTTACGGCAGTCATTTCGGGCGTGCTTATGAGTGTGCAGGGCGTTTTTAACGAGGGCGTTACGAAACAGACTTCAATATGGCTTTCATCATCGTTTGTGCAGCTCACGGCATTCCTTTTCTGCCTTGCAGCGTGGTTTATTACGGGGCG
>JAZUJG010000264.1:0-3442 GCA_045642645.1 Acutalibacteraceae bacterium
GCCGAAACGGGAATTATAATACTCCTCCACTCTTGCAATAGTTGCGTTCCAGATATCCTCTTTACTTTCATAGTGCTTATAGAGCGCAGATTTACTCAAGCCGATACCCGCGGCAAAATCCCGCAGATTTGTACCCTTGTAGCCGCTTTCGGCAAAGTTCTCAAGCGCCGCATCAAGTATTTTTTCTTTAGTTGTGTTCCCCATAGCAACCTCCTAACAAAAGCAGTGACCGTTTGGGCACCTACATTATAGTGTCCAGACGGTCACTTGTCAACCGATCATAAAAAATTAACAATTATTTCTCAGACAATGCCTTATTACAAAAGTCAAGCAAGGCGGGTATATCTTCGTTCGCCGTTTTCCAAATCACATCGCGCCCCATTGAGCCGTAGTTATGAGCAAACAGATTACGCATACCTTTAATTGACGCCCACGGTACAAGGTGAGCGGTTTCAGAAATGATTTACCGTATCTTTCAATTGTATTCGCTTATTCAAAAAGCACAATAAAATCAAGTATTGTATTTTTTGTTGACCTCATCAAGAATACCGGGAATCACAGTGTATCTTTCCGGAGGCCTCCCCATAAACGGTATATCGCTTGTGCAGAGCAACCGCTATCATTTGCTTTTAAAAACCTCGACCGCCGCAGCCGCTGCACTTGCGGCATCGTTGGTGTAGATATCCGCACCTATTTCTTCGGCGTATTTTTCACTTACGGGAGCACCGCCGACCATAACCGTAACGTTATCGCGTATGCCTGCCTCTTTAAGCGCATCTATAACGACCTTTTGGTTTACCATAGTTGTGGTAAGCAGTGCCGAAAGGCAGACTACTTTTGCGCCCGTTTCTTTTACGGTTTCCACGATTCTTGCGGCATCAACATCTGTGCCGAGATCTATGCACTCAATGCCCGAGCCCTCGAACATCATCTTGACAAGATTCTTGCCTATATCGTGCATATCTCCCTGCACGGTGCATATAACCGCTTTGCCTATTGGCTCCACGCCCTCTGCCACAAGGTAGGGCTTGAGCGTTTCGGTGCCCTTGTTCATAGCCCTTGCGGCAATAAGCACCTCGGGAACATAAATCTCATTGTTTTTGAACTTTTCGCCGATGGCGTTCATACCCGCGCAAAGTCCGTTGTTGAGAATATCCTTTGCGGTGATTTTTTCACCCAGTGCCTGCTCAATAAGCGCCTGAACATCTCTTGCTTTGCCCTTTTGCACAAGCTCGGAAATATCTGTTAATACTGACATAATACCGCCCCGTTGTTTATTTAAGTCCGAACATTTTTTCTTTCAAATCGAGATAATAAAGGTAATTTTCAGGTGTGACATCCGGCGGACAGCGGTGGTCGCAGAACGGAATAAATCCGCCCCTTGCCACAAGCGGCTCAATACTTTCAAGGTATTTTTTGATTTCCGCTTTGCCGGCTATCATCTGTATTTTATCAACTCCGCCCATAATCCGCAAGTCTTTTCCGTATTCGCGGCACAAATCCGCAGGATGCAGGCAGGAATTCACTTCATAAGGGAACAAACAGTTTACGCCCGCATCAAGAAAATACGGCAGCAGCGGGCGCACATCGCCGTCGCAGTCAAGGTACCATATATCCACACCGTATTCGTGCAGCTTTCTGCCTATCCTTTTGTAGCAGGGGTAAACCGCGCTTTTGAAAAAATCCATTGAAACAAGCGGACCGTTTTTGCAGCAGATATCCTCCCACCCCGAAGCAAAATCAAAGGTGTATTTCGGGAGCACTTTGTCGAGCATATCCTCGGTGAAGGTGCAGACCGTTTCCACCATATCCTCAACCATTTCGGGATAATCGTAAACTGCGTAGGTAAGCCCCTCCACCGTAAGCAAATCGCGGATTTTGCCTATCATGGAGCCGACATTTATACCCACGGGGTAATCGCGCTCGGGCTTTGCGACCTCGTCAAAGCGGGCATAATTCGGCTCGCGTGATTTATCAAACCGCGGAAAATGTTCGGCTTTGACTTTCTTCCAGTCCTCAGGCGTTTCTATTGACGGACGGATGTATTTAGGTATGCTGGAATGGCCGTCCCCGGGCACCTCAACGAGAATACCCTCCGAATTGATTTTGATAACGGAATTTTCCCTGACCTCAACTGTTTTTTCTTCAAATCCCGGGGCAAGCCAAAGGTTTACACCGAGCGTGCGCGGCGGCTCAAAGGCAAAAAAACTGTCGGCATCGCCCTCGTTTTTTATGCCGTTTTCGGTGAAAATATCCCACTGAGTATAATTTTCATCCCAATAGCCGAACTCCATATTCACGCTGCGGTCAAACGGACGGTAGTGCATCTGTGCATTGAATCTTTCGCGCTGTGTCATTGTGCCGCGCCACGGTTTTTTAGGCTCCATATCGGTCACACTCTTTTCTCTCAAGCGATTATCAGCGTTTCATCGGGTTCGATTTTATATGTTTTGCCCTTTTCAAAAAACCACACGGGAATTGCCGAGGGGTTATGAACTATTGTATTATCGGCTGAAACCTCAAGGCGTTCGTAAGCCTTTACATAATCATAAATCTCTATGTTCGTTGCGTACCATATACCGTCTTTTCCGCTGACCTTTTCGGCGAATTTCTCAATAAGCTCCCAATTACCGTTTCTGTCGAATTCGTAGCTGTGCCCCCACACATAAAACATATTGCATATATTCCAGCGCGGCTCCTCGTTTATAAATCTGTCGGCAAGCGTCATAAGCTCGGGATCATTGTGGTGGCAGGTCGGGTTAAGCTCAAGCCAGTTTTCCGGAAAATCAAAGCCGTGCGTTGCCTTGGTGGTTCTTGAATATACTATACCGCACAATTTCAGAATTTCAAGTGTTTCATCGCAGTAACAGCCGAACGGATACGCCATGCCGCGCCCGAGTGAACGGAAGTGTTTTGCTATGTTTTTTCTGTCCTCGATGATTTCTTCAATCGCTTCCGTGCTTTTTAATGAAGCAAGCCACGGATGCGTAAGCGTATGCACGGCGACCTCGTGTGCAGAGCCGTTAAAAAGCTTTTCGGCCTCGCCCCATGTCAGCTTACCCTCACCGCTTCTTTGCGATGCATCATTGAGAAAAAGCCCCGTATCCACATTAAAAGTGCCCTTCAAGCCGTATCTGTCAAAAATCTCAGCCAGCCGTATATCCTGCGTGTTGCCGTCATCATAGCTGAAGGTAAGAACTTTTTGTCTGCCGTCTTTAAGTCGCATTTGCATAATGAACACCTCCGAATAAAATCAATAAATTTTATTTTGTATCATGCAAGCTTTCTGATTAAAGCTTTTCATAATATCCTTTTCAAATTCGCACGCCGACTTATTCCCCGCACCGCCGTCGTAGGCGGAATTTTTCATATAAACGGCAACGAGTTTATTCGCCGGATCAACCCAGAAGTGCGAGCCGTATGCACCGCTCCAGCCAAAACA
>JAZUJG010000265.1:0-2275 GCA_045642645.1 Acutalibacteraceae bacterium
AAAGCATTTTGCCGTTTTACCGAGCAAAAGACTCTTTGCTTCTATTTTTATAAGACCGTTCATAGCATCCTCTCTTTGTGACACAGGTTTATTGCACTTTGTGCCACAAAGCTGCCGGGGTTTGTGCCACAAATACATAAAAAATCCCGTCGGTTACATTGGCGTGACCGACGGATTTATTTTGTCCCTTGGGGCTTCTATTATTGATTTTTATGTAAATTTTTTATGTTTTCAAGCACAAAGTACGGAATCCGCAGGTTGCCGTACCCCGTTCCGAGCGCGATTTTCATTTTGCTTGCGCCGTGGTAATCGGAACCACCGCTTAACATAAGCGAGTTTTTCTCTGCAAGTGCGCGAAAATCCGAAATATGCTCTTTGGTGAACTCGGTGTAATATCCCTCAACTGCGTTAAGTCCGTCTTTTTTAAGCGTTTTTATAAGCTCGTCGAGCCTTTCGTTATCAAAGCCCGTCTGGTGCGGGTGGGCGAATACCGCAACACCGCCCGCCTTGCGTACGAGCTTAACGGCATCGTTGGCGGTCAGTACGGCTTTTTTTACATAAGCGGGTTTGCCGAAGCCTATGTATTTATCGAAGCACTCCTGTACGGTGGCGCAGTAGCCTTTTTTGACCATTGCGAGTGCAATATGCGGTCTGCCTGTGAATTTTTCGCTTCCCGATTCTTTGGCGGCATCTTCAAGCGTGATATCAAAGCCGAGCTTTTGCAGATTTTCGCACATACGCGCCATGCGTGTAGAACGGCTTTCGCGCAATGTGTTTATTGTGTTGAGCAGATCTTCGTTTTCGGGGTCAATAAAAAGTCCGAGTATATGTATTTCCGCTCCCTGTGCGGTGGAAAGTTCTATTCCCGGCACAAACTCAATTCCGATTTTTGCGGCTTCTGCGGCGGCTTCGGCTATGCCGTCAACAGAGTCGTGGTCGGTAAGCGCTATTGCCGAAAGACCGATTTCCTTTGCCTTGCGAACAAGCTCTGCGGGTGTGAGAGTGCCGTCCGAACGCGAGGAATGTGTGTGCAGGTCAATAACTCGTTCATCGAAAAGCACGCGTTTTATATCGGCAGGGGTGTCCACCGTAAAAGCACCGTGCGCGTTTATGAGCTTTTTGCCCTGGTGACCGTACGAAACGAGTATGCAGCCTATGCCGAGTACATTGGCGGTTTCAAGGTCGTGAAGCGTGTCGCCTATAAATACAGCTTCGTTTCTGTCTATACCGAGGCTGTCAAACAGCTCCAGCGCTCTGCCGGATTTACTTTCGGCAAGAAGGTTGCCTGCACCCAGCACTTCTTCAAAACAGTCGCGTATGCCGAACTTTTCAAGCAGTTCGTTTGCTTCATCGCTATGTGTTGCGGTGATTATGTATTGGTGAACGCCTGCAGTTTTCAACTCGTGAATAAGGTCATATATGCCGTCGGCAAGCTTCAGCATATCGCCGTGGCGGGCATAATCGGCGTGGTAGTCGCGGCTTATTACATCAAAATCGAGTTCCTCGGGTGTAAGTATGTGGCGGTAGAAGCCTATTATCGGCGTTTCGACATAATCGTAATACTGCTCCATATTGATGTGCGGCTTGCCTCTGCGCTCAAGCATATCGTTTACGCAGGTGAGTGCGACCGTTACATCATCAATAACAGTACCGTTAAAATCCCAGAATATGTGTTTGTATTGCATAGTATCATCTCGCTTTGTTACAGTTTACCACTATTTTACCCAAAGTGCAATATTGTAAAAAAATAATTCACGCCGCAAACTTCACTGAGCTTGCAGCGTGAATTGCGATTTCATAATTTTGCGATTATCAGTCCTATTATAATGCCTGCCGCAAGAGCTGCCGCAGAAATTACTGCGGCTTTTGTGGGACGCGTTCGACTTTTTATGCTGCGTTTCGGCGGTTTGCCCGTCGTTTCAAGTTCATTTTTTGCATGCTCGCGCAGTTTACCCTCCGAAAGCCCCATATACTCCGGCTTTACGAAAAAAATCGCTTTTTCAAAGAAACTGTTTTGCGTTTCGGTTATTTCAAGTACCTGCTTATTTACACCTTTAATCAAGTCCGTCACTCCTTTTTCAATATGTTGGTCATTTTGCCGTTTTTTATTCAATTTTTTGTTGGTATTTGCGCGATATTTTCAAATGCACAAAATTGTCGCAGCTTGTCGCAAAACGGCGATTGGCAAAATATACAAAGCTCAAATTATACAAACTGTATAATTGACTTTATGCCTTTTTTGTTCAAAACCGTGTTCAATTTGTCGGCAACTTGG
>JAZUJG010000266.1:0-3178 GCA_045642645.1 Acutalibacteraceae bacterium
GTACCCATCAACCGTGGAATCGTGGGTACATAAGATATGCAAGGCAGCGGGACTGCCGAACAGAACGGTACACTCCCTGCGGCATACGAACATCACAATGCAGATAGCGGCAGGTGTGCCTCTGGTAACAGTTGCCGGACGAGCCGGCCATGCGCGAACAAGCACCACGACCGACATATACAGCCACTTCCTGAAAAGCTCTGACAGAACGGCGGCGAAGGTTCTGGAAAGCGTGTTCAAATAGAGTATTAAGTATATAAACGCCCTCTTGAATTAGAAAGATTCCAATAACAAGAGGGCGCTAATGTTACAGCTAAATTTTCAGCTTTTCAAAATAGTGTGTGCCTTTACTCCAGAACTGAACGTCCGCGGTTTTTGCGGAGTCTAAAAATTAAACAATCAATTTTTTTGGCAGTAGATATATTTCGATAGTTTGCAAATTTTTCGTCAAATTGGCGAATGGCATTGCAAATTTCTCTATTACTCCCGTTGACGAGATCTAATGCTACTTGTTGGTATTCCGAAAACACTTGATTAAAAACATTAGTATAATATTGAATTCGTGCAGCAGATTTCCCGGATGTTTGAAGCGGAAAACCAAGAAGGCGCATTACATGCTGATCAAGTATTGGGTTCCTGTCATCAAGAGTGTGAAGCATTTTGCTTGTAAAAGAATAATCAACTCTGCCAGTTTCCTGATACAAATCATTAATTGCATCATTAAATGAAGGAACATTATCCCTGTGCGACTGCATATAGGAATAATAAATCGTTTTGAATTCAGCCGATACTTGCGCAGGAAAATAATACCCTGTATAAACACGTTGAAATTCGCAATTTACTTCAGAGATATCGGTTGAATTATCAGAAATAATCGACATAATTAATTTGTATTTTTCCATTTCTTTTATAACTTGATCGTCAACAATGAACATAGTAATGTCACACCTCTTTTGTAATACGTGATTTATAGAACAGCCGGATTCCATTGCGAAATCCGGTTTTTTGGCGTCCCCGGCGCGATTCGAACGCGCGGCCTTTCGCTTAGGAGGCGAACGCTCTATCCTGCTGAGCTACGGAGGCAAATAGAAAAATATGAATTTTATTTAAGATACACCTTTTCAAAAGAACGAAACGCGGGTGCCAAATCGGGTGCCAAAACCGAAATGGATGCCGAAAGGTGTTTTGAAAGCTCGCGTTTTCTCGCTTTTTTGCGGGTTTTTCTCGCGTTTTCTGATGTGGTATTTGGATATAGCACCACCTTAGGAGGCGAACGCTCTATCCTGCTGAGCTACGGAGACATAAATATATGCTGACCTGTTAATTTTACATTAGCATTTTGCCGTTGTCAATAAAATCTTGTAATTTTCTTAAATATTTGTTATAATGTAGTTGTAATATTGTGGTTTAACATAAAATTGTTGAACGGAGGCGATGTCTTGAAAAGGGGTATACAGGCGATTTTTTACACCTTTTTCAGCCGTAAGTTTCTCACATTTTGTTTACTCGGATGTGTAAATACATTTAATGCTTCTTTGCTTACCTATTTTGCCGATTTTGTTTTGCAAAAAAACCTTGCGGCGAATTTCGGATATATCGGCTCGCTCATTATAGCTTTTTTCTTAAACTGCAAGTTCATATTCAAGAAACCGCCTACGCTTAAAGCTATGATTCGCTTTTGTATTTCATATATTCCAAACTATATAATTTTTAACCTCGTATCCGCTATCGCAATTAACGCTTGGCATTTAGAGCCCGAATGGGGTACTGCTCTTTCGGTAATGGTAGGCGGCCCTATTACCTTTGTTATCATTAAAGTATATGCATTCGGCACTCCCCGTGAAATAAGGGTTCACAGACCTTTTATACACAAGCACGACGCTACCGAAAATAACGATGAAATGGAATGATTTTAATGGAAGAAAAGTTTTGTAAGATTTGCGGCGCACCGCTTGAAGACGGACAAAAATTCTGCACTAACTGCGGCGCTATCGTAAGCTCAGGTGCAGATATACCGAATGCCCAACCGCAACCCGAGGACACCGTTTCGCCATTCGATACGCCGCAACAGACCCTTGAACAGCCGCAACAAACCTATTCTCAACCGCAGTATTATGTTCAACCGGTTGAAGTAGCGCCCAAAAGAACATCAACCGCATTTAAAGGCTTATACATACCCTCAAAAATTCTCGGAATAATAAGCCTTATTGAGTCAATATTTAATATTATTATAGTGCTGTGTTTGGTACCGATGGCATTTGTTACACCTTATACCGTCAATGCGGATGAGTGGGATGCTCTCGTATTCTTTACCGCTTATCTCTCGGCAATCGCATTTTTCTCTTTGATTACTACACTCATTATGTCGATAATATCAATTTCGCTCGGCGGAAAAATCAAAAGGCGTGACCCAAATGACCTCGGCGCAAATGTCGCCCGTCCGGCAAAAATTGCTTTAGTGTTTACCATTATTTCTTTTGTTGCACTCTTTGCAATAGCGGCTTATATCATCGGTGCGGGAATTTTTAAATTTGATTTAAACTCGCTTAATTCACTCGAATATCTTGATTAAAATTTAAATAAGCTGTTGACATTGATAAAGGGAACAGTTTTATGGAAGAAAAATTTTGTAAAATTTGCGGCGATATGCTTTCAAACGATGATTTATTCTGCACAAACTGCGGTTCAGCAGTAGACTTGAACGACAATTTACCCACTGCACAACTGTATGATGTTAGACCGCAAAGAAAATCCACTGCATTTAAAGGCTTATACATATCCTCAAAAATTCTCGGGATAATAAGTCTTATCGACTCAATAAGCAATATTTTATTTCTGCTCTTTATTTTGTTATTGTTATATGCCTATTCGACTTCAAGCGGTATAGGTGATGCCTTTTTCCTTGTTCTTTATTCGGTATGCACTTTCGGTATTACCCTTATTAATTCAATAACCACATTCATTATGTCAATAGTTTCAATAGCGCTCGGCGGAAAAATCAAAAGGCGTGACCCAAATGACCCCGGCGTAAAGGTTGCCCGTCCGGCAAAGGTCGCTTTGGTGTTTACAATTATTACATTGGTTGTTCTTATCGGAATATTGGCTGTATATATGTCAAATAAAAGTTTCAATTTTAATTAAACAGTTAGATTAAGATAGTTTATCGGGTACACCGTTT
>JAZUJG010000267.1:0-3147 GCA_045642645.1 Acutalibacteraceae bacterium
GTCGCCCGGCTCTATGGTATAAGGCTCGTCGAAATGATTTATAAGCCCCATAATGACCTCGCCGCGATAGTCGCTGTCGATAACTCCGACGGCGTTTACGGGTGCAATGCCGTGCTTGCGCGAAATACCGCTGCGCGCAAATACGAAAGCGCCGTAATTTTCATTCGGCAGCTCAATCGCAATGCCCGATGGAATCTGCACGCACTTGTGCGGCTCTATCGTAACGGGCGCATCAATGCAGGCAGTGAGGTCAATGCCCGCACTGCCGCTTGTGGCCCTTTGGGGTATAACTGCGTTATCGCGCAGTTTTTTGATTTTAAGCATTTCCATAATACTCACCACAGTCTGCCCGAAGCGGATTCTTCGGCATTTTTTGCGGCTTTGAGCCTTTCGACCTCGCGCTTGTAGGTATCGCGCTCGCTCTTTGCCTGCGCGGCATCCTCAAGGTAATTTTTGAGCTGTGCACGCAGATTGTCGGTCGATTCGCCGTTTTTCTTTGAAGCATCGGCATATTCAAGCGCAACAAGTACTGCCGCCTGCGTGGTGGAGATTTTGCCGCCTTTGAGTACGGCGGCTATTTTCAAATCGACCTCTTTTGCAAGCTCTGCCATATACTCGGGGGAATCGTCGCTTACGAGGTTGTAGCTTTCGCCTGCGATATTAAGTTTGATTTTATTCTTTTCCACAAAAATTACTCCTTATGTTTAATCACAAGAATTATACCTTTTTTCAGCGATTTTCGCAACACTACATATTGTAAATTATATGAGCCTCAACACAAGAAGTAAAAATTTACTTTACGGACATAATTTATATGTTGATATTTAATAATCAAATTGTTATAATTTTTTAATAATAGGTGTATGTTCGGCAAATTACAAGCCGTTTTTTAAATGAGGTAACAGTTATGAATGATTTTCAAAACAACAATGACCGTATGGGCACACGCCCGTCGGGTTATGTGCCGCCGCAGAACACAGGCTATGTGAATCCTGCGGATATTTACGCGCGCGCAAATTACACCAACGGCGGTACGAATAACGGCGCACCGCAGTACCACTACGGCGCACCTATGCAGCCCATTGTAAATAATCAGTATGTTTTTGAACAGCAGCAGCGACTTGCGCGCCGCCGCGAGCACGAAAAGGATATTAAAAAAACAAGCAACTATATCGGAATTGCATTTATTGTTTACTATTTTGCGGCATCGTTATTTTCACTGATTTTTCTTATTCCGACCATAGCCGAAAAATACGTTTCAAGTGTGGCGTTCGAAAATGCCGTAGGTGTGTTTTACTCGTTTTTTACAATGGGGCTTGTGTTCCTGATTGCCGCAAAGCTGTTTAAAAAGAACGGTGTAAATCTTAATATATCTTTCGATAAGCCGCAGGGCGGCAAAAATGTACCGCTTATAATATTTGCGGGCATCGGCGGCTGCCTTGTTGCGAATTACATAACCTCGGTCGTAAGGATTATGTTTGAGGGTATAGGGCTTTATGTTGATTATACGGCAGTTGAAGACCCGAAGAATATAACGGACATTATTCTTATGTTTATATGCACAACCGTTGTTGCACCGCTTCTTGAAGAATTTGCAATGCGCGGCGTGGTGCTTCAGAGCCTCAGAAAATACGGCAACGGCTTTGCGATAATCGCCTCGTCATTCATTTTTGCGGTGTTTCACGGCAACCCGGTGCAGATTCTTTTTGCATTTATGTGCGGTATTTTACTCGGATATGCGGCGGTGGCGACCGGCAGTTTGTGGACGAGTATAGTAATTCACGCAGCGGTTAATTCGCTTTCGTGTATTGCATCGGCAATGTATTATTTCACCGGCGAAACCGTAACCGACAATGTTTATGTTGTAATTACGGCGGTGTTTACCGCCGCAGGTGTGCTTTGTGCACTCGTTTACCTGCTCGGCAAAAAATATGAGCCTGTGCTGGCATTCAAGGGGTACGGCGATTTATCTACTGGTGCAAAATTCAAAAATTTCCTGAAAAGCCCGGCAATTATAGTTACCGTAATATTCTTTGTGTGGGAAGCAATCAATGCCATAACCACTACACCGACAGTTTACTGATATGACACAAAACGAGCTTATGCACGAAGCGCTGCGCCTTGCGGGCGAAGCGTTTGCACAGGGGGAAGTGCCCGTCGGCGCGGTAGTTGCGCTCGGCGGCAAAATAGTCGGCAGGGGCAGAAATAAGCGCGAAAATGAACGTAACGCCCTGTGCCATGCCGAAATAGAAGCCATAGACGAAGCCTGCCGCACACTCGGCGGCTGGCGGCTGTGGGAATGTGATTTGTATGTTACGCTGGAGCCCTGCCCTATGTGTGCGGGCGCGGCTATAAATGCGCGCATAAAAAGAATAATTTTCGGCGCTTATGACGAAAAAAACGGTGCCTGCGGCTCGGTGGCAAATATACCCACTATGAATTTCAGCCACAAGCCGGAGCTTTGCGGCGGATTTTGCGAAGCCGAATGCGCCGCGCTGCTTAAAGACTTCTTTGCGGGACTTCGTGGAAAAAAGCCCTGCGAGCCTGCGCGTGATTTTATTGAGAGTAAAAATGAATTAAAGCGCGGTATGTTCATTTCACGCACAGAATGCGGGATTGTCACTTATGACCTGCGCTTTCGCTCCGATGGTGAAAAACCGCTTGAAAGCGACACCGTTTCAGAGCTTGAAACGCTTTTTACCGACAAGGCACGCGGTAAAGAACGCGGCATAATACTGTTTACAGCTATGAGCAGCGGCGAGGGCTTTAAGCTTGTAACGGCAGGTCTTACGCACAGAAAGGCAGGAGCACTTGTGTGTGATGTGCTCAAAGAAATAGCCTGCTCCGGTGCTTCCGAAAGCACAAAAAAAGAAGCCGCAGCTATGTTGTCGGTCATAGACGGCATAACTACGGAAGAAATGATTTATTAATGAATAGAGAATAATGATTAATGAATAATTGTGGGGCGCGAAGCGCCGGATTGGAATAACTGATTGATTACAACAACGCAGTATTCCCATTATTAACAGTGTAAAATTTTTGAATATAAAACAAATCGGCGTGGGATAGATTTCCACGCTGATTTTATAATAAGGTTTATTAAATTCTCCGCCGCAGGCGGATATAATCGTCGGCAACGCCGACCCG
>JAZUJG010000268.1:0-4531 GCA_045642645.1 Acutalibacteraceae bacterium
ATACCACCAAAATAGCGTGTAACAACCAGCACGCAATCGGTAAGTTCGTTTTGCTCGATTACATTCAGAACCGGCATACCCGCCGTCCCCTGCGGCTCACCATCATCGGAAAAGCGTTTAATGCCGCCCTCGCGCAGTACATAGGCATAAACATTATGACGGGCATCCCAATGCTTTTTGCAGATTTGACTTATAAACGCCTGTGCCTCGGTTTCAGTTTCAACGTGTTTTGCATAGCAAATAAATCTTGACTTTTTTTCGGTAAATTCATTTTGCCCGTAACTTGCAAGAGTCTTATAGCCCGCCATAACTACTCACCTCTTTTAAAATAACGCAAAAAGCCGGTGATAACTCACCGGCTGATTCAGCAATATAATTACTTGGAAAGATTATATTTCTTATTGAATCTGTCTACACGTCCGCCAGTATCAACAAGCTTCTGCTTGCCGGTAAAGAACGGGTGGCATTTTGAGCAAATATCAACACGCATACCCTCTTTGGTGGAAGCTGTGTCAAGTACCGCACCGCATGCACACTTAACCTGTGTTGCGCCGTATTTCGGATGAAGTCCTTCTTTCATTGATGTCACCTCTTTAAATGTAAATACACATTAGCAGAAGCATATTATCACAAACCGAATTAAATTGCAACCTTTTTTTGAAATTTTTTTAATTATCGCCGTAAATAAGGGAAAAATACAAGAAAATTCACTTTTCGGATTGAAATGAGGTGAACTGCGCGTTATTATAAACATGAGGTGAAAATATGAAAAGTGCTTTTAAAACATCGTCAACAAAAAATAAAACTGAATTTTTGCTGTCGTGTGCCGCCTACCTAGCGGTTACGGTGCTTGATTTATGGTTTACTTACCTTGCAACTCCCAATCTGCTGCTTGAAGGCAACCCGCTTTTTGATATGTTTGATTTCGGTTGGACCGGACTTATACTGATAAATGTTATAACATACATCGGTTACTTCGTAATGGCGCGTTACGCATTTCTTGTTTACCGCCGTCCTCAAACCGATGAAACCGATTTAAAGCGTTACCTTGCTCTACTGAATTACGGCAGTGCCGATAAATATGTACCGATGATGTGGAAGCTGCCGAAGCACTGGGGACCGCAGACTGCCTGCCTTTGCTGGTCGGTAGTGTGCTCGCTTCCGTTCTGCCGGCTTATTATAGTATTGGAATGGCTGTTGATGATACTCGGCGTAAGAAACCACGCAACCATGACTTTTTTCACAATAGTATCACTGTTCCCGGGAGGAAGAATTGATATTTTCCTTGCGGTAATTGCCGCGTGGGTATTGTCATTTGTATGGATAAAACGGGAATTCAATGAAAATCTCAAAGAAATAGAGCAAAGAAAAATGCACGGCGGCTGACCGTGCATTTTATTTTTGTTTTTTAAAACGCTGTGTAACTTGCGATTTCCTCGTTTGTTGCATCGCTTATATAGTGAATTGTAAGTCCGAAAGGCTCATTTACAAAAATCTGATAAGCGATTATTGCGCTCGCTTCAACCGAGACAGCCGTGTTCTGCTCCTCGGTGTTGGCGAAATTTTCGGCATCAACTACCACATCAAGATTCCGCATTTCACCATCAATCTTATAGGATTTATAAAAATCAATGGATTGCAAGCCCTTTTCAAGCACCTCCAAAACAGGCACTTTTCTGCTTTCAAGGAAAAGAATATAAGATTCTTCGGGCATTTTTATAGATATATCGCCGTTTTCAAGAACATTCAGTTCACCGCCTTTAAAAGCTTCGACCTCACTTTTGAGTAAGTCGATATCGGCAATGAAATCACCGTTAATATCAACACTGACGATCTCCTGCGATACTGCCGCAGAAGAAGACTGTGCGGTTGTTTCAGGTGTCTGCTTGGGAGTCTGTTCGGTTGTGCCGCAGGAACACAGCGAAGCTAAAACAGCTATGCATAAAAGAATCAGAATATATTTTTTCATAAAATCACCACAGTTTTTCGGGGTAAATACCCGCATCGACATATTCCTTTACCGATTTAACAACAAAAGGTTTATCTTCTGCGTAAGTAACACCGAACCATTTCTCGTTGGTCTTAAGCACATCCACGGTGCATTTGCCCTGTTTGAGCATTTCACGCACTGCAAAAGGAAGATAAAATTCACTCTTGACCGGATTAAGCGGCATTTCATTTACAAGGAAGTTTTTGAAATATACACCGAGTTCGCCTATAAATGAAGCCGGGAAGCACCAGCAGTTCATGGAAGCATAGCTTTCCTCCGGAAGGGTTTTCCATGTTTCGCCCTTATCTTCGGTATAGCTTATTACGCCGTCGCGTCTGATTATTCTCGTTCTTTCAACAACATCCAAAAGCTTGCCGTCATTGGAAATATCGCAGATGCCGCGCGAAACCGTGCCGTTTTCGGTAAGGGTGTTTTTAAGAAGGAAACTGACCATTGAATATTTGGGTGTGCCGTTTGAATTCTCGGTTTCTTCAAGCCATTTTGCAGCCGTTTCAAAACAGCCCCTGCCGTAAAAATCATCGGCATTTATAACCATAAACGGCTCATTAACAACGCCGCGGCAGGCATAAATTGCGTGACCTGTGCCCCAGGGCTTAACGCGGTCTTCGGGTGCTGTAAAGCCATCGGGCAAATCATCGTTACGCTGAAATACATATTCAACCTTAACGAATTTTGAAACCTTGTCCCCTATTACTTCGCGAAAAATCTGCTCATTCTCTTTTTTAATTATAAAAACGACCTTGTTGAAGCCTGCTTTAACAGCATCATAAATTGAATAGTCAATAATAACGGAGCCGTCCGGTCCTACGGGGTCGACCTGCTTTAAGCCGCCGTAGCGCGAGCCCATACCGGCTGCCATTATCACGAGAGTTTTATCCAAAAGATCAAAACCTTTCAAAAGTATTTTCCATAATAATATCACATTTTATGACATTTGTCTACTGTAAAAACACCGTTTGACTTTTTCGACGCTTTGAATATAATAATATAGAATTCAAAAAAGAGGTCTTACATATGACAAAGCTTATAATAAAAATGTTTTTAAATGACAAAGATAGCTCAACACCGAGCGGCCGCGAAGCGTACGGCAGAGTTGCGGGTATAGTCGGTATTGTCGCAAATCTGCTTTTGAGCGCTCTGAAATTATTTGTGGGTACAATATCCAACAGTGTTTCCGTTACCGCCGATGCGTTAAATAACATTTCCGATGCAGGTTCATCGGTAATTACCCTTGTCGGATTCCGTCTTTCCGAAAAGCCCGCGGACGAAGACCACCCGTACGGACACGCAAGAATTGAGTATATTACCGGACTTATAATATCATTCCTCATTCTGCTTATAGGTTTTGAAATACTCAAAACATCGGTTACAAAAATATTCAACCCCGAACCGGGCGATTTTCAGATTGCGGCACTCATTATACTTGCAGTATCAATAGGCGCAAAACTCTGGCTCTCTCTTTTCAACAAAAAGCTCGGCAAAACAATAAAATCGCAGGCTCTTGAGGCTACCGCCGCCGACAGCAGAAATGATGCCGTATCCACTTCCGCCGTGCTTATCGCGGCTCTCATATCCAAATTCACGGGCATTGACCTCGATGCATATATGGGCGTTGCGGTTGCGATATTCATTTTGTTCTCCGGCATAAACCTTGTTAAAGAAACGGTGAGTCCGCTGTTGGGCCAGGCTCCGTCAAAGGAGCTATTTGAGCTTATAGAAAATCGCATAATGACCTACGAAAATGTGCTTGGTGTTCACGACCTTATGGTGCACAGCTACGGTCCCGGCAGTTACTTTGCATCAGCTCATATTGAAATGGATTCGCGCATTGATGTACTCGCCTGCCATGATGTTATGGATGCAATAGAACGCGACCTTAAAGAAAATGACAATATTCACATTGTTGTTCACCTTGACCCGACAGTACTTGACTGCCCCGAAACCAACGAGCTTAAAGAAGTCGTGGCAAAAATCATCTACGAAATTGATACGGCGCCTACATTCCACGATTTCAGAGTGGTTGTAGGTGAAAAAGCAAAGAACGTGCTTTTTGATGTTGTTGTACCGCCGCGCTTCAGAATGAAAGACGGAGAACTTACCGAGCTTATAAAAAAACGCGTAAACGAAGCCGGTAACGGCAACCTTTACGCGGTAATCGACATCGACAGAGGTTACGGCACGCTGAAAAGCGAAAACGATTGATTACAGAATTATGCAGATAAGTCCGCTGCACCCCTCGTTGATGATTCTTTCAAGTGTTTCCTGAATTTTTGAGCGTGCATCCGCGGGCATATGGCAAAGCTTATTGCGCAGCCCCTCGTTGACGAGCTCGTTAAGAGATTTGCCGAAAATATCGGATTCCCATATTTTGTGCGGATCCTCCTCAAAGCCGTCAAGCAGGTATTTGAGCAGCTCTTCGGACTGACTTTCGGTGCCGACGACGGGCGCGACCTCGGTTTCTATGCAGGTTTTGAGCATGTGTATCGACGGCGCGGATGCCGCAAGGCGAACGCCGTATCT
>JAZUJG010000269.1:0-7647 GCA_045642645.1 Acutalibacteraceae bacterium
CTGGCGTGCAAGGTCTTTTGAAAAGCCGCTGCAAAGAACTCCGCCGCCGCCCGTAACTACCGCAACTCTGCCCTTTAAGTTTTCGTGAATAAACATATATACTCCCTCTTTCGGTTAATTTTCAAATCAATATGCCCTTGCGGCAAGCTTCTTAACGCCTGCGGCTTCAAGGCACTCGTCAAGCGCATCAGCCGCCGCATCAAATGCCTCGCGGTTTGTGGCGTAGGTGTAGTCATCTTTGAGCACATCTGCAGTGCCGCCCTCGGTTTCAAGGTCTTTAAGCCCGTCAAATACCTTGAGGTGCGGCTCAAGCGTAAGGAAATGGTCGCCGTCTTTATCTGCGGCAAGGCGCTTGAGAAGCTCAACAATGTGTCCGTCGCCCTTACCTGCGGGGCGTACCTGACCGCCGTCGAACAGGCAGTCTTTAACGTGGAAATAGTCAATATAATCCTTCAGCATTTCGTATGCGGGCAGAATTTCAACGCCGCACTGAATGAAGTTCGACGGGTCGAAAATGCCCTTGATTTTGCCCTTGAAGGTCTTGTGAATATCAAGGCAGCGGGTGTCAATGTCGCCGTAAATCTCTTTTTCGTTTTCGTGGCAGCACCACACACCGTTTTCAAGCGAGTAAGTCGCCATTTTATCAAGACGCTCAAAGACTTCATCGCGGTATTCGGCGTGGTCCTCGCCCTTGGTGAAATAGAAGCTGAACATTCTTATGCGCTTTGTGCCGAGAATGTTTGCAACCTCAACACAGTTTTTAAAAGCCTCAAAATGCGGAGCAAAATCGTCGGTGATTTCAATTTTGCCGTAGTGCGAGCCTATCGAGGAAATGCCTATGCCGTTTGCATCGAGCACCTTTTTGACCTCTTTTGCCTGCTCAACGGTATAAACCGAAATGTTGCCCTCATCAAGACCGCGCGGTTCAAGGTGAGTCATACCGTGCGCTTTGAGTGCGGCAATCTGTTCGTTCAGGGTTTTGCCTGCTTCATCGGCGAATGCCGAAAGATGAAATGTTGCCATAAAATTACCTCTTTTATGCGTTCAAAAAAACGCTTTTATTATCTTTAATGAATTGCGCGGCTTTTGCGAGCAGAGCGGGGGAATTGAATAACCGCCCGAATTCCTCATCGCAGCGTGCAATAACCGCATTGTCTACGGAAACCTCGCTGTCCTCGTCAAACATCGGCAAAAGCTCGTTCACAAGGTGTATGTACGCCGTTTCGCCGATGGCGTTGAGCGCATCCGGCACAATCGGCACAAGGGGGGCGCCGTTGTTTCTGAAAAACGCCGAAAGGCTTTTTACGGCATCCTCGTTGAAATATTCAAGCGCGTAAACGAATTTCTTTTCGCTTTCAAGCGCCTCGAAAGCGGCGTTCATATCGGCGGCATTTTCAAGGGCTGTCTGAATATTCATAGCCACACCGTGCAGCAGCTCGCCGTCGTCGGTTTCGGTGAATGTCTTTTCGGTGATTTCTGCAAATTTTTGCCGAAGCTCGTAGTCGCGTTTCCAAATTTGAGCTTCCTTTTTCAGCCTTTCGCGGCGCTCGCGTGATGAGACAATGGCTTTGCGCCACAGTATAATCGCAAGCACGAAAAACGCGGCAAGCAGCAGCCACCAGTACCATTTAACGCCGTAAATCATTCAATCACCCGTCAGTAAGATTTTTGTAAATATCGCTTTTTTTAATGCCCGTCTGCTTTGCGGCTTCCTTCGCGGCTTCGTTTTTAGAAACGCCGCCTTTAATAAGTTCAAGCGCGGCTTGTACGGCATCGTCGAGCGTGGGCTGTTTTTCTTCCTCCTGCGGCTTACCCTCGATTATCAGCACAAATTCGCCTTTGATGTTGGCATCTCTGTACCTTTCGGCAGCCTCAAAAAGAGTGGTGCGGTCAACGCTTTCGTAAATCTTCGTAAGCTCTTTTACTATGGCGATTTTTCTGTCGCCGAAGTATTTTGCCATATCCGCGAGCGTGGCGGCGAGCTTGTGCGGAGCCTCATAAAAAACCATTGTACGCTTTTCGTCAACAAGTTCTTCAAGGTGTGCGCGTCTGTTCGGCTTCGCTCTTGTGAGAAATCCCTCAAAGGTGAATCTTCCGGCAGGCATACCGGCTATGGCGAGCGCCGTTGTGAGCGCACACGGACCGGGTACTGCGCAGACCTTAATGCCGTGCTCGTAGCAAAGCGTGGTAAGGTCTTCGCCGGGGTCCGAAATTATCGGCATACCGGCATCGGAAACAAGTGCGCAGTTTTCGCCGTTCAGCAGTTTTTCAAGTATAATATCGCCGCGCTGTGCTCTGTTGTGCTCAAAGTAACTTATCATCGGCTTCTTTATGCCGAAATGGTTTAACAGCTTCAGCGTAACGCGCGTGTCCTCTGCGGCAATAAAATCACATTGTGTGAGCACCTCAACGGCTCGGGGCGAAAAATCGCCGAGGTTGCCTATGGGTGTGCCTACCACAAAAAGCGTTCCCGTCATTATCAGTTAAGAGCGTTGCCGTTCGAATCGAAAAGCGGCAGGGGCTCAAGGAAGATTATATCGTCTCTGTCCTTTGCATCGCCTTCGGCGAGAATGGCGGCGTTGCCCGCAATTACGGCGCCCGCCTCTGTAACGAGCTTCTGCACCGCGGTAAGTGAAGCGCCGGTGGAAATAACGTCATCGAGAATAAGCACTTTTTTGCCCTTCATTTCGTCAGCCTCGGCAGTGTCGAGGTAAAGGTGCTGTTCGCCCTCGGTGGTGATGGAGTTTACGATAACATCAAACACACCGGTCATATAGAGCTTCTTTTTCTTTCTTGCGACGAAATATTTTTTGCCGCTCTGGCGCGACATTTCGTGAGCAAGCGGAATGCCCTTTGACTCCGCGGTGATTATATAGTCGAAATCGGGAGCTTTTTTAAGAAGCTCTGCTGCGCAGGCAACGGTAAGCTCGGCATCGCCGAAAATAACGAATGCACCGATCATAAGCTTGTCGTTAAGGGGGCAAAGGGGCAGCTTTCTGTCAAGACCTGCTATTTTCATTTCGTAGTACATAATATTTCTCCTTTTGGCGTAAGCCATAAAATTACATATTAAATAATAAAATAATTTGCCCGAAAAGTCAAGAATCGCAGCGCAGTATATTGAAAAAATACACCTTTTATTTTATAATAATTACAAATAGGAGGCGATACCGTGCATATTCCCGTCTGCGAAACAAACGCGCTTGAAATCATCGGCTTTGAGGAGGCGCTGCGCACCGAAGCGCAGGGCTCATTTGAATATGACCGCAATAAGTGGCTTTACGTGCCGAATGCCTATACCGAATACCGTTACATACTCGGCACACACGGCGAAAATCCGCTTATCTGCATAGGCATAAACCCCTCCACCGCCAAGCCCGATGACCTCGACAATACGCTTAAATCCGTGGAGCGCACCGCGCGTTTCAACGGTTACGACAGCTTCATTATGTTCAATGTTTACGCCCAGCGCGCCACAGACCCCGGCGATATGGATTCCTCCTTTAACCGCACTCTGCACGCCGAAAATATGAAAGCCTTTGAGTATGTTCTGTCATCCTACGGTGTGGGCAGAACGCCTGCCGTCTGGGCGGCGTGGGGCACGATTATAGAAAAACGCCCGTACCTTGTTGACTGCGTGACCGAAATGATTGCTCTGGGCGAAAAATACGGTGCGAATTGGTACAGCGTGGGCAAACGCTCTGTCAAAGGGCATCCGCATCATCCGCTTTACCTAAAAAACAGTAGCCCCGTTGAGCCGTTCGATATAAAAGCATATATACAAAGCCTCAAATAGTTATCAACACCCTGCAAACCGCCATATAATATAACGGTGGTGAGCAGGGTGAAATTTTTTGATTTACACGGAAAACGCCGCGGAATATTCAGGGTGCATTCTCTGCACGGGCGCGGTAAACGGCGCATAATAACAGGCGCATTTATTGTTTTGCTGCTGCTTTTTTGTGTGCTGCTGTTTACGGATTCACGCCTTAAACCGCTTGTAAAGGAGTCCGGCACGAATGCGCTCAAAAATCGCCTGACCGTTCTGCTGAACGAGTCCGTGGATAAAGCCCTTGCCGCCGAAGCGGCGGAATACGGCGATTTTGTGCGGCTCGAAAAAGATGAAAAAGGCAATATAAAAGCCGTGGTGTGCGATACGCGCTTTATAAATGCCTTTCAGCAGCGGCTTTCCGACGATGCCTCGGTCAATATAGAGAAAAACGGCGATTTCAGCATAAGCATCCCCCTCGGCACACTTCTCAACAGTCAGCTTTTCAGCGGCAGGGGACCGCGCATAAAGCTGCACGCCCGCGCCTACGGCTTTGCGGTAACAAATGTTTTCAGCAGCCTTGAAAGCGTGGGTATAAATCAGACTATTCACCGCGTAAATGCGCGCGTAACGCTTTCTGCATCGGCGCGAATAGGCACTTACCGCGTTTCCGAAACGGTGGAGGAGGTCATCCCAGTAGCCGAAACCGTGATACTCGGCGATGTGCCGCAGACATATATAGAAAAAAATGATTAACAGACCGAAAATAACTACAGCAAGGGAATAGGAAAAAAGATGCAGATGTGCCGTTCTTCGCACGATAGGCGTATATAGATACGTCGAGGGCGAAAACGGTGCAAGAAAAAACGAAAATATTGAATAAAAATAACGGGAAGTCGGTAGGTTTCGGCATTCAACAAATAAGCTGATGCAGATAAACAACCGAATTCCCGTTTGTTTCGTTTTTTCGCTCTGCGCTTTTTTACATTCCCTTAATCTTCTATAAAATGCTTCATCAGGCTGTATCCTATATCAACATACTTGCCCGAAAGCTTCGCGGTGTTCTCGGTGAATGTTTCCAAGCCGCTGTCCTTGTGTGCCGATTTCTTGTAAATCATATACGGCACGGGGTCGCCCGCGTGTGTCATTGTAACAATGGGCGTGGGGTGGTCGGGCAGCACCATGACCTTGTAATCGTCATATTCTTCAAGTGCGGGCAAAACCTTGCCGAGTATCTTTTCATCAATCAGCTCAATGGCGCGCACCTTGTTCTGCGGCTCGTTTCTGTGGCCGCACTCGTCGGGCGCTTCAAGGTGAATATACACAAGGTCGTGAGTTTTCAGTTCTTCAATGGCGCACTCTGCCTTGCCGTCAAAGTTAGTGTCGATATATCCGGTTGCGCCCTCAACCTCGGGGGCGTTCATACCGGCGCATTTTGCAATACCTTTGAGCAGGTCAACTGCCGAAATAATCGAGCCGTTAAGACCGTATTTTTCCTTAAACGATGCCATAGAGGGCTTTGTGCCCTCACCCCAGAGCCATATCGAGTTCGCGGGGCGTTTTCCCTCGGCAATACGCTTTTTGTTTACGGGGTGCTCCATAAGGAATGCGTAGCTTTCCTTCATCATCGCAATCAGCTTTTCGGCGTTCGGGTGATTGGAAAGATGCTCGCCTATGACCTTGCCGGAAATATCGTGCGGGGGAGTCATCTTGCCGAGCTCAAGCGTACCGTTGTGCCATACAAGGCAGTGGCGGTACGAAACACCGCTGTAAAATGCAAAAATATCGTTGCCGAAATGCTCCTGAACGCTCTTGATGATTTCGGAAGATTCCGCAGTCGAAATGTCGCCTGCGCTGTAATCTACCATGGTCTTGTCCTCGTAATTTTCTTCATCCGAAAGGGTAACAAGGTTGCAGCGGAATATAACGTCGGTGTCGAGCATATTTACGCCTATGCTTACCGCTTCAAGCGGAGAGCGGCCCGTGTAGCATTCGCGCGGGTCGTAGCCGAGTACGCTCATATTGGCGATGTCGCTGCCGGGCTTAAGTCCGTCGCCGACCGTTTTTACAATGCCCGTTTCGCCGAAACGCGCAAGTCTGTCAAGGTTGGGCTTGACCGCACATTCCATGGGCGTTTTGCCGCCGAGCGCGGGAACGGGGTAGTCAGCCATACCGTCATAAAGAACAACAAGATATTTCATAATAAAAGACCTCTCTGTGAAAATTACGCTACAATAATACTCCACGGGAATATTATTGTCAAGAATTCCCGGCAGTTTTCAAATATATATTGCATTATTTTTTAATCGGTTGTATATTATTCTTAACAAAAAATAACGGAGGTCATTCTTATGAAATTACCTGTTGCATTACAGCTTTATTCCGTGCGCGATATGATGGAAAAGGATTTTGAAGGCACACTCAGAGCGGTCAAAGCCCTCGGTTATGACGGCGTTGAGTTTGCGGGACTTTTCGGCAAAACCGCCGCAGAGGTCAAAGCACTTTGTGCCGAAATCGGTCTTGTGCCGGTTTCCGCCCATGTTCCGTATTACGATATGCTCGCAGAGCCCGAAAAGGTGCTTGCCGATTATAAAGAAATCGGCTGCAAATATGTTGCCGTGCCTTACCTTACAGAGGAATGCCGCCCCGGCACACCCGGCTGGTCGGATACCGTAAAGGGCGTTTACAAAATCGGTGAAGCCGCCAAAAAACTCGGCATACAGCTCCTTTACCATAACCACGATTTTGAGTTCGTGAAAGTAGACGGCAAATATGCGCTCGATATGCTTTACGATACCGTTCCCGCAGACCTTCTCAAAACCGAGCTTGATACCTGCTGGGTAAATGTCGGCGGCGAGGAGCCTGCTGCTTATGTCATTAAATACAGCGGCAGAGCACCCGTTGTGCATCTTAAGGATTTTGTGGGCGCAAAGGGTAACGGCCCGCTTTATAAGCTCATCGGCATCGATGATAACACCGAAGCCGAAAGCAAATCCACATTTGAGTTCCGCCCCCTCGGCTACGGCTGCCAGGATTGGTATTCCATAATCGCCGCATCCGAAAAGGCAGGCGCCGAGTGGGTAGTAGTGGAGCAGGATGAGCCGTCAATGGAAAAATCCACCATCGCCTGCGCCGAGCTTTCAATCAATTATGTGAAAACTCTGTAAAATTTGAGTTTTCGGTTTTCGGTTTTCAGTTTTCAAAATTTTTAACAAACAACGCGGTTTTTCGTAAATCGTGTTGTTTGTTTTTACGGTGAAAAGTCGAAAGAAAATCGCAATCGCCTTATGGCTTTAATTGCGAAAAGAAAGAAAAAATCGTACGGCGCGGCACCCCGTGCCGCCCGCATAACCTCACGGTTTTGATAACGAAAAATCAGAACAACCGGTACGGGCGGCACTCCCGCGCCGCCCGGGTCAATCGCGCAGCGATTGACAGTTTGCAGCAACCTTTCGGTTTCGATTGCGAAATGAAAGAACAAAACTCAACCACCGCAGCTTGAAAAAGCCGCGGTGGTTTTCATTCTTAACTCTTAATTCATAATTCTTAATTATAATCCGGCGCTTCGCGCCCCGCAATCATTCATTATTCGTTATGCATCATTCATTAATTCTGTCACCGTTTCCGTCCAAGCACATATTATGTATTGAACTTCAAAATTAAAGGAGCTTCAATATGGAAAAAATATTTGATATGACCGAAGCATCTGTGCGGCTTGCCGCCGTGCAGAACGGTGTGCAAAGAGTGTGCGTTGCTGCTGCGCTGCCCGATTATGCCGTGCCTGCAATGGCGTTTGTGCCGTTCCAGCTCGACCGTACCGCATATTCGCCCGAAAAAGCGCTCGCCGCAGGCACTCTTTTCACCGCGCTTGATAAACC
>JAZUJG010000270.1:0-8064 GCA_045642645.1 Acutalibacteraceae bacterium
ATAAAAGCCGATTTTAAGGTCATATTCGCGGCAGGCATCCACAAATTCGCGCACTATATCTCTGTGCGGACCGTAGTTTACCGAGTTAAAGGGGCAGACCTTTGAATCCCACAGGCAGAAGCCCTCGTGATGCCTTGTGGTAAGCACGGCGTATTTCATACCCGCCTCCTTGGCGAGCTTCGCCCACTCGCGGCAGCAGCCCTCCTTGGGAGCAAAGGTTGCGGCAAACTGCTCATACTCCTCGGGCGGAATATTCTCGCACGCCTGCGCCCACTCGTTTCTGCCTATCTGCGAAAAAAGACCGTAATGAATGAACAGACCGAACCTTGCTTCGCGCCACCACTGCATACGGCTGTCGCGTGTATCGTCAAGTTGTTTTATATATTCCGGTTTTGAAAGCATTGTAATTCCTCCTATAAAATTCTGATTCAATATTACCACAATCAAAAGTTGACTGTCAATGCACAGCGTGCTACAATATTGTCGTAAATCAAGTTAAATTGAGGCGTTTTGTATGTCTTTGAATTCATTTTTTCGCATAATCCGTGCAGGCTACAAAAATCACCTGCGCGGCAACCGCATTTTTCTTGACGAATACTACACCGCCGAGAAAACCGAACGGCAAAAATATGACCTTGTGATCCCCAAAAACGCAAAAGGCAGGCTCGGTCTTGTGCTGTGCATTCACGGCGGCGGTTGGGTGGAAGGGTGCAAGGAATCCTACACCAAAAACTTTTTTCAGTTCAGCGAGAAAAAGGGTGTTGCCGCGGCAAGCATAAATTACCGCTATGTGAGCGAAACCGTAAATTACGGCGATTTGCTTGATGATATAACCGCCGCACTCAAAGCAATAAAAGCAAAGGGCGCAGAATGCGGCGTGGAGTTTGACAAGGTAATTCTTACGGGCATTTCGGCAGGCGGGCATCTTTCGCTGCTTTATGCCTACACCCAAAAAGATATTGCCCCCGTAAAGCCCGTTGCGGTATTTGAGCTTTGCGGGCCCACAGACCTTGAAAATCCGTTCTTCTGCTCCAAGGAAAACCGCGTGGGCGCATCTGTGGGAACGGAGTATTTCCGCAAAATCATAAGCAACGGCATAGGCTTCGATATTGATTTAGCCGATTACGGCGCCGCTGCCGAATATATGAAAAAGTATTCCCCCGTCAATTTCATTGATGAAAGCACCGTTCCGACTATGTTCGGCCACGGCGAAATTGACGATATTGTGCCGTACCGAAACGCGCTCGACCTTGACAGAAAGCTGGCCGAGCACAATGTAGAGCACACATTCATCTCTTTTCCGAATTCAAATCACGAATGCGAGGACAAGGATTCATTTGAAAGATACATTCAGTTATCTTATGAATACATAGATACCTATCTTAAATAAGGAGTGTTGACAATGAACAAATACGATGTTGCCGCTATTATATGGCCATCCTACACGGGTGATGAGCCGCGCACACGCATTTTCTGGCCCGAGGGCTACGGCGAATGGCAGACCGTAAAGGCTATGACGAATAAAGGCTACGAGGGCTGCAGATGGCCGCGCAAGCCGCTTTGGGGCTATGTGAACGAGGCCGACCCGCGCGTTATGGAAATGCAGATACAGTGCGCACTCGACCACGGCGTGAACACCTTTATTTATGACTGGTACTGGTACGATAACCGCCCGTTCCTTGAAAACTGCCTTAACGACGGTTTCTTAAAGGCTCGCAACAATAAGGATATGAAGTTTTATCTTATGTGGGCAAATCACGATGCCAATCACCTTTGGGACAAGCGCAATTCCGACAATGTGAACGAGGTTATATGGAGCGCGGTAGTTACACCGCAGATTTTCTCGAATATTGCCGACAGAACAATCGAAAAATATTTTAAGCAGCCGAACTACTACTGCATAGACGACTGCCCCGTTTATATGATTTTTGAAATCGACAACCTCATTCGTTCCTTTGGCACAACTCAGGCTCTGAAAGCCGGGCTTGACGAATTCCGCGAAAAAGCAAAAAACGCAGGCTTCAAAGGCGTACATTTTCAGTGCGTAATGTGGCGCGGCAGAGTGTATAACTGGCTCAAAGACGGCGATGCCTGTAAGGGCAAAACACTCACCGAGCTGCTCAACTACCTCGGCTTTGACTCCGTCACCAATTACAACTGGGGCGGCTCCGTACACCTTGACGGCGATTTTAACGCCATTACCGAAGAATATATGCAGAAAATCGACGCTGACAGCAAGGAAATCACCTATTATCCCAACCTGACTATCGGCTGGGACAATAATCTGCGCTTCAATGATTTTAAGCCCGGCGTAGTCACAAACAACACACCCGCAAACTTTAAAACCGCCTGCGAAAAAATCAAAGAATTTACGGACAGGGAGCTTGCCGCAGGCAAACTCAAAGTGCCGCTTATTACGGTAAACAGCTGGAACGAGTGGACCGAAACGAGTTACCTCGAGCCCGATGACCTTTACGGCTACGGCTACCTTGAAGCAATTAAGGAAGTATTTTAAGATAAGAGGCGATTGCAATAGACCTCATTTATAACAGCTTTAATATCGGCGCGCAGGCTTCGTTTAAAATAATGCACGTTACGGATTTGCACGTTGCCTGCCCAGACAAAACGGATGAAGACAGAATTATTGAGCTTGAGAAAAAGCGGCGCGAAAAATATCCGTTTTCAAAGAATATTCTTGCCCAAACAGCTGAAACCGCAAGGCGCGAAAATGCTCTGCCGCTTATAACCGGCGATATTATGGACTGCTATTCGCACGGCAGCGCAAAGGCGGTAAAGAAATTCACCGAAAGCACCGACTGCCTTTTTGTTGCGGGCAACCACGATTTCAGAATTTTCGGCGGTATGGAATATGATGTGCCGTCGAGCCGCGAAAAAAATCTTGCGAATGTCAGCGCACTTTTTAAGAATGATATCCGCTTCTTTTCAGAAGAAATAAACGGCGTAAACATTGTGGGTATCGACAATGCCTACTACCGTTTTGAAGAATACCAGCTTGAAAGGCTTAATGCGGAGGTGCAAAAAGGTCTGCCGATAATTCTCGCACTGCACGTGCCGCTTTACACGCGCGAGTGTTTCGACCTTATGATTACCGAAAAGCGCCGCTACGCGAGTCTTGTTTGCGTACCCGAAAGCGCTATGCAAATTTACCCGCAAAAACGCTATGAGCAGCAAAAAGAGGATGCCGCCACACGCAGAATGTATGACTTCATCCTCAAGGAGCCGCTAATAAAACTCGTGCTTTGCGGCCATATTCACAAAAATTTTGAAACAGCCCTGCCGAACGGCACACCGCAGATAATAACGGGAACGAATACGGCAAGGATAATTGAAATACTGTAAAAAGAGGCGGTATTATGTCAAACAAATTCCCCGAATACCCGAATGCACTCGTTACATTAAACGATGCCATGCGCTATGCCTCATCGCGCGAAACCTACGAAATCCGCAAAGCGCACCTTTACGGCGGCGGTGTTGACGGCAAAGAAATATACCTTGTTGCTCTGCGCGGCACAGATCAGTCGTGGGATAAAAACGATGTTCTCGGCATACCCGTATGCCTCAGAAGCTTCCTCGCAAAGCCGAATATTTACTTTAATAAAGTGAAAAATGCCATTCTCACCGAAGTCCCCGAGGGCGCTTCGCTCGTGCTTGTCGGTCACAGCCTCGGCGGTATGATATTGGAGCAGATTTCCGCCGACAGAGAAATGAACCTTAAATATTCGCTCGTAAACCTGCTCACCATAGGCTCGCCATTCGTTAAGGTCAAAGGCAGAATCTGCCCGTTTCACCGCGTAGCCGATACCTTTGACTTCATCCCCTGGCTCGGCTTTTCGGTCAAGGCAAACCTCATATCCGAAAGACCCGTCTATAAAAACAACGGCTATTTCGGCAACCCTCTGGGCGCGCACACCGACTCGTACCGCGAGTCAGACTCGTGGCGCGAGTATGACTGCTTCGGAATATTAAACGGCGGTCACGCGGTGGTGTTTTAAGCTTTCAGCTTTGCCGTAAATGCAGTGTTGTATTCTTTAAGAAAATGCTCGGCATCGCCATCCATACGCACGCGCGCATAGCCGTCGCGGTATGCGAATGAAATATACAGGTTACCGATGTATTCATCAATTATCTGCACCTTCATAAGCATCTGATTTTCGCTTTCCCACGCGAACGACGCGGCGCATTTGTAGGTATGGCCGGGGCAGACCTTGCCGCCGACTTCGCCCGAATACCCCGTCTGCGGGAAGTCCTGAAAGATGTTATACTCTCCCCTGCCGGCAACAATTTTTTTGCTGCCCTGCTCATTTACAAAGCTGAATTCGCATTTATCATCGGTAAATGTGAATGAAAAATCGCTTATACCCGTTGTACTTTTTTCCGCGGTGAAGATTCTGCCGTTTATTTCGGCTTCTACCGCGGAATTTTTTGCGCCCGTTGAGGCTATGAGTTCCAAGCCGCTTATGTAATCTTCAAGTTCTCTGTAATCCGCTTCGTTTTCGGGCAGGGCGCCGTCTGCCGCCTGCTCAATAACATTGTTGAGCAGGAACTCGGTCATAATCTCGCGCGAGGAAGTATTGCGGCGGTTGCCGGAGGTGCAGGTAAATGTAATATCGGTTTCGGGGTCATACATTGTAAACTGGTCGTGCATACCGTTAAATCCGAAAGCCTTACCGTATGAGTGCCAGAACTGACTTGTATAGCCGTTGTCGGCATAAGCACGGAAACCGCTTTCAAATGTAGCCGATTTTTCCGAAAAAGCCTCCTCAAATATGCCGCGGCGGATTATCTGCCTGCCCTTCCATTTGCCGTAACAACCTACGAAACGCCCGTATTTGAGCATATCAAGCGGCGTGCATATAAGCGCGGAATCCGCCCAGGAATGTCCGCCGGGGCATTTAAGGCAATACGCGGTCTCCGAAAAGCCGATTTCGCGCAGGCATTTGTCGCGCAGGTAATCGAGGAATGTTTTGCCCGTAAGCCTTTCCACAAGCGCGCCCATAACAAACGAGCCCTCGGAATCGTAATGGTACTGCGTGCCGGGGTAAACCGTGGGAGTGTGCGAAAAATAGTATTTTACGCGGTCATCGGTATCGCTTGTAAACCAGGTCGGGCAACCGTCATAGCAGGTGCGCATCATAAGCATATTGCGTATGGAAAGCTCCGCAAGGAACGGGTGTATCTTCTCCGGCAGCTTTTCGGGGAAATATTTTATGATTTTATCGTCAAGTGAAATAAGTCCGTCATCGGCAAGCAGACGCACCGCAAGCCCCACATAGCTTTTGGTCTGCGAATACATACGGTGCGGCACAGCGGCATCAAACGGCGCCCAGTATGCCTCGCAAATCAGCTTGTCGCCGCGTGCAATAAGCACGGAATGCAAAGACAGCTCGCGCTTGTTCAGAAATTTAAGGTAATTCAGTATTCCCTTTGAGGGTACACCCGCACTTTCGGGTGTTGCTTTAATAAACATATTTACCACGCTCCTCAATATTTACCTCATTATACATCCGAAAAACGCGGCAGTCAAATATAAAGTGTTTTATTCCTCATTGTGATTGACTTTTGACGAATAAAAAAATATAATTATCAATGTAAATATGTAATTTTTTGCTGCTTTGCAGGGTATTACGGTTGAAGAAACAATTATCGGAAGGCGGTACTGTTATGCCGAAGGAAATTTACGAAGACAATAACTCGTTATATAACCAGATGAAGCGTTTTAAAATGAATCCCGATGAGGTTCAGCGCTTCTTTGATGAAAACGGCATTGATATCAACATAAAAAAGCAGACCGGTCTTGAAAATGTGCTGCGCATGGGCGCAAGCTCGAGGCTTGACCTGCCCAATTCCAACGAGCCCAACGAATTCTTTTTCGGCGAGAAGGATATGACCAAAATTCCCACGGGCTCGCACATGTCTTACACGAACTGGCAGTATTATCTTTATCAGTTCGTAAATCAGCTTCAGGAGTCCGCCGACAAAAAGCAGGCAAGAATCTATGTTTACAAAAAGGGCGAACAATATCCGCGTGAGCTTTCGTATGACAAAAACGCAAAAAAAATGACTCTTTCCGAGCCTGCAAATATCTCGCTCAAGCCGCCCAAAAAGCCCGCCGCTTTCGGCTGGAAAAACTTTTTCAAGAATTTCAGTGACCGTTACCGCAGAGAAATAGAGGAATATAATCACAAGCTTGATATATATAACAATCGCAGAAAATTCTTTGAAAATCCCGCGGCGGCAAGGCAGCAGCGCTGGCGCGAGGAGCAGAACAAGGAATTCGAAGTGCAGAATGTTAAGGAAGATACTTTAAAGCAAGTCGCTTTAGACCCTGCTTTAAGAGAAATCGGTCACAATCTTGATGACCGTTTCGGCGGAATTGAAAAGAAAACCGCCAACATGTCCGACAGACTCGATAATGTAGTTATCGGCGGTAAAACGCTCCGTCAGCTTGTGCTTGAAAATATCTGCAATGTAAAACCCGATAAAGACGGAAAAGCTATGTTCGACGAAAAAGGTGTACGTCTGTACCAGAAGAAAACCCCAGACGAATTACACGCCATAGGCAACAGCATCATAGTTAAAGCTATGCTCAGCGGTGTTTCGGTAAAAGCCGCAAAGCTCGACCCCGTCACAGGCGAAATGCTTGCCGATGAAAAAGGTGCACTCTTTACCGAATTAAAGGTTCCGAGTGAAATTGCAAAAATCGCAATCAATTCACCCGAACACACAGCTCTGAACAGACTGATTCAAAAGGATACAAATGTAACTCTTACGGGTCTTGCTGAAGGCAAGGAGCTCCTCATACAGACCGACATCACCTGCAAAAACATTCAGACTTTGAACAAAGCCAATGCAGTACTTTCATCCACCTGCGGCTATGTTTCAATGCAGAACGCACTTCTCGGCGGCTGGGCAAAGGATAACGGTCACCCCACCGTCAAAGAGGGATTGAAAACCGTAAAATCTTATGATGGCTTCACAACCGACAGAAGCTGTATTCCCTCGCACGCAATAGCATACCTTATTACACAGGGGCACAGCATGAAGGATATATGCGACCCTTCAAAGCTCGCCGAGGAAAAGGATGCTGCCGGCAGAGAGGCTATGAAACGCTACCTTGACCACGATAAAAAGTGGATGGCGGAGGTAAATGTAAAAGCACAGCAGAAAATTGTTGAAGAAACGGATAAAGCATTTAAAAATGTTGATTTTTACGATAATAAATCCGTTTTCACCAAAGAAACGATGCCCTACCTGAGTATGGTCCACACCGTTTTTGATTTACAACAGGAAAAAGACCACATGAAGCAGGAGGTTCTGGAAGCTGTTGCAAAGCAGAATAATCTTGATGTAACCAAACCAGAGGATTTAGCCAAAACAAAAGAGATTTCGGGAAAGCTCACCGAAAAGGCGCAGGTACTTTCGGCAGCAAAAGTTTTATCGCTTGACACGCGCGCGGCATCGCAGCTCGTGACCGGCGACACAAGAGCAGTCGGCACAAAAATGTCAGAAATACTCAACGGTCAGCTTTGCCGCAGTAAATTTACCGAAGCGCAGAAGAATAATAAGCCGCTGTCTGAATACAGTGACCCGGAAACCTCTAATAGCTATATTACATCAGGCGGATTTTTCCTTATGCATGACAGTTCTAAGAATAAAGGCGCGCCCGGCTCACTCGGTTACATACAATCAAGCAAATCCTTTGCTACGCTGCGTGAATTCGGAAACAGCTGCACAAACTGTGCATTAAGTAAAAATTGCAATATGGATATATGGACTGACAAAAGCGGTAAAACATATACCACATTTGAAAAGAAAGAGCAGCAGCCCGCGGTCGAAGTCAAGGACACCGCAAATGTCTTGCAGAACGAAAAGAATGAGATGCAAATGAGCATCAATTAAAATAAGCATAAATAATGAACTGCGGAAATCAATTCAATTTCCGCAGTTCTTTGTTATCTGTTATTTTCTTTTGCGCCTTTTTATATATACTTTTACAATTATACAGGCAATAATCAAAGCACCGACCATTCCGAAGCCTATCGC
>JAZUJG010000271.1:0-3363 GCA_045642645.1 Acutalibacteraceae bacterium
CTTACCAATACACTTTCATTTGACCGCTGCGACCCCGTGGTATTAAAGCTCGAAAAAGGCTTTATGCTTGATGCCGACTGTGCGCAGCAGTGCTACACAGACCTTGACGGCGAAAGCTGCCTGCTTGTAAGCGGCATTACCGTTCCCGCGTTTTCATCGGTAACATTCGATGTTATTAAGGGCGAGCCGAAGGCAGTCAAGGCAATAAAATCCTCGTCCGCATCGGCGGAAACACCGTTTGCGAAAATCAAGTTTGACCGCGCAGGCAGAATTTCGTCATTCTTTGACAAGCGCGCAAAACGCGAGCTTCGCGGCGAGGGCTATCCGTTCAATACATTCCTTATGGCAGAGGATTTACCCTCCGCGTGGGATAACTGGGATATCGATGCCGACATTGAAACAAAGTTCAGGGATGTTTCAAAGCTCGTTTCGCGTGAGGTCGTTTCCGACGGCGCGTGCGCACTCGTTATCCGCAGTGAGTACGAAATCAGCGAAAAATCAAAGATTTTGCAGGATATGTTCCTGTTTGCCGATACCGCCGAAGTCAGATTCGATACGGTTATGGATTGGAATGACGACCACCGTCTGCTCAAGGCGGCGTTCGATACCGACATCAAGCAGGATTTTGCAAGAAGTGAAATTCAGTTCGGTTATGCAAAGCGCCCCACCACGCGCAACAATTCCATTGAAAAGGCAAAGTTTGAAACACTCAACCATAAATATACCGATATTTCCGAAACACGCTTCGGTGCGGCGGTGCTCAATGACTGCAAATACGCCGTAAGTGTTGACGGCGGCAGCATCAGGCTTTCGCTGCACAAGGGCGGCGTAAGGCCCGACTTTACCGGCGACCACGGCAAGCACAGATGTGTTTACTCGTTCCTGCCGCACACGGGCGGCTTCTCGGCGGATACGGTTATAAGACCCGCTTACGAGCTTAATGTTCCCTGCGTGCAGAGCAGCGGCGAGTTCAGACTCGCTTCACTCGTAAAGCCGCTTGAAAGCAACATAATCGTTGAGTGCGTAAAGCCCTGCGAGGATGCAGAGCGTGCATTCATCGCCCGTCTGTATGAGGCGGAGGGTGCATACACTAATTGCCCCGTTGAATTCTTTGACGGCGCAAAGAAATGCGAAATCACCAATATGCTTGAAGAAAGCCAGGAAGAAATCGCTCTTAACGGCGCGGAGCTCAGCTTCAGACCGTTTGAGATAAAGACACTGAAAATTTATTATTAATAAACGGAGGCAGTTATGAAAAACACGGCAAAAAAATCATTGTCAGTAGTTCTTGCGCTCATAATGCTTATGAGCTGCATAGGCATCAGCGTTTCGGCTGAAGCGAACGGCTACGCACCCCTCAGAATCACTTGCACAATGTACGGCGATTCGCAGACACAGCGCGGCTTCTGCTGGTTTACCGAGGAAGATTGCGACACGGTCGTTGAGATCGTGAAAGCAACCTCCGGCAAAAACTTTGACGAAGCTATGGTGTTTGAGGGCGAAAGCAAAGAGTTCCAGGGCTACTACTCACACAAGGTAGTTGCCACCGGTCTTGAAGCAGGCACCACCTACTATTACAGAGTAGGCAGCGAAGAAAACAGCATCTGGAGCGCAGAAGGCAAATTCGTTACCGACGACGGCAACGGCAAGTTCTCATTCCTTGCAATTGCCGATGTTCAGGC
Organism: Acutalibacteraceae bacterium; assembly: GCA_045642645.1. Lineage (GTDB taxonomy): Bacteria > Bacillota > Clostridia > Oscillospirales > Acutalibacteraceae > DTU089. The sequence goes on from JAZUJG010000271.1 coordinate 1,683, forward strand.
AAGCAGCGAGGAGAACTTTGAAAAGGCAGCAGCCGTTATGGAAGCTGCACGCGCGACCGACAAAAATGCAGAGTTCTATATAAACCTCGGTGACTTCGTAAACGATTGCACAAACGAGGAGTGGAACTGGTACGGCGACAAATTCCTTAAAACCAACACCGCACTCACCCTTGTTCCCGTTGCGGGCAACCACGAGGGCAACCCCACCAACAAGCTCAACCCCGGCTGGTTTGCAAATACCTTTACACTTGACAAAGCCGAAGGCTCGCTTGATGTGAACGGCGTTTATTATTCATTTGATTACGGCAACGCTCATTTCTGCGTGCTCAACTCAAACGATATGTACCCCATGACCGAAATGCAGAGAAACTGGATAATCAATGACCTCAACCACAGTGAAGCTCATTGGAAATTCCTGCTTCTGCACCGTGCGGCATATTCGGCAGGCAAGAATATCGACAAGCCCGACACTCTCGCTATGAGAAACACCATAATCGAGATAGTTGATGCTACCGATGTTGATATGGTATTCTCGGGCCACGACCATATGTATATGAGAACAAAGCAGGTCAAGGGCGATGCCGTTGTTGAAGATGTTGAGTATGTAACTGAGGTATTCAACGGCGTTGAAACCACCTTTGCAAAAGAGCCCGACGGCGCTGTATATGTTCTGCCCTCAACCGCAGGCACCAAGAGATACAGCGTTAATGAATATCCGCTTGACCCCATCAACGACTGCGCGGATGTAAGCCTTTCCACAAAGGAACTCGGCGGCTGCTTCGCAGATGTTTCCATTGACGGCAACAAGCTCGTTTACAAGGCTTATGCAGTTAATGACGAAACCAAAGAGGTTAGCGAAATCGACTCTTACGCAATCATCAAGGAGAATGCCGAGAATCATACCGATGAAAGAAACCTCAACACTTCCATCATCAAGACGCTCGACGGTTCGATTTTAAACACCATCGTTGAAATCTGCAGACTTATCGTAACCTATGTTACAAAGCTGCTTCCGCAGGTTATAGTTGATGCAGTAGGCGGACTGTTTTAATGAATGATGAATAATGAATAACGAATAATTTCGGGGCGCGAAGCGCCGGATTATAGAAGTTTTCAGTTTTCAGCTTTCAGTTTTCAGTTTTCAGAATTTTTAAAAAACAGCGTGGTTCGTATGAACTGCGCTGATTTTTTGTGCAAAAATCAGAACGAACGGGAATTGCCCCGCGGTTTTGATAACGAAAAAACAGAACGAATCGTACGGGCGGCACCCCGTACAATTTTCCCCCGAATTTCCGCAATCTGAAAACTGAAAACCGAAAACTGAAAACTCGTCAAAAAACATTGCAAATGCCGATTTTTGTGCTATCATATATTATGTGTATCTTTATTCTTCTTTCGGGAGGGTTTTTGAATATGAAAAAGAAAGTTTTAAGCATCATCCTCGCGCTTGTAATGGTTGCGGGTATTGTTCCGTTCGGGGCGATCCCTGCCACGGCGGCGGGTAAAGGAAGTATCAATATCACTTACGGGTGTGATGTCGGCAAATCGTACGGAACATATTTCAGCGGAAGCTATGATGACAGTATATTCAAAATCACAGGCACTCCGTCAGGTAATGTTAATTTCAATAATATCACCTTTGAGAATATCACCTGTGACGAAGACGGTGCATGCGTGTATA
>JAZUJG010000272.1:0-1841 GCA_045642645.1 Acutalibacteraceae bacterium
AACATTCTCATATTTGAAAGTCAATATTACATTTAATAATTCAACAACGCAAATATTTATTATTTTCCCGTGTCATTCCCTGCTCTCCGGCATATTATACACCGAGGAGTTGAAATTCGATGGTCGGATTTATTGCGCAGGGGCTTTTCATTCCGTTTTTCGGCACCGCCGCCGGAGCCGCCTGCGTGTTATTTTTAAAAAATGCGCTGCGGCAATCGGTGAGCCGCGTGCTTTCGGGCTTTGCGGCAGGGGTAATGACCGCCGCTTCGGTGTGGAGTCTGCTGCTGCCTGCTTTAGAACGCTCGGCGCAGCTCGGTAGATTTGCGTTTTTGCCTGCCGCCGCGGGTTTTGCCGCGGGCGCTGTGTTTTTGCTTTTGAGTGATAAAGCTATACCGCGCCTTGAAAATTTCACGGCAAAAAACTGCGGCGATATGCGCAGGGCGGTTTTTCTCGCATTTGCGGTGGTGCTTCATAATATCCCCGAGGGTATGGCGGTGGGTGCGGCGCTTGCCGGAAGCCTTAACGGTGATATTTCGCGCTCGGCGGCGCTTGCGCTCGCATTCGGCATAGGTGTGCAGAATTTTCCCGAGGGGGCAATAATTTCAATGCCGCTTGCCGCCTGCGGCATAAAAAAACGCCGTGCATTGTTTCACGGCGTAATGTCGGGCATTGTAGAGCCTGCGGCAGGTCTTATAACTGTAATTCTTTCTGAATTTTTAGTGCCGCTGCTGCCATACCTTTTGAGTTTTGCGGCAGGGGCTATGATTTTTGTTGCGGTGCGCGACCTTGTGCCCGACTGTGCCGAAAAGGGCAGCGCGGGCGTAATTGCATTCACCGCGGGTTTTCTTATAATGATGATTCTTGATGTTGCGCTCGGTTAGCACTTTCTGCTTTGGAGTACACACAGCCGCAGTAATTCTGGCGGTAGAGGCTGTGCTCGCGCGAAAGCTCTATGGAGCGCAGATAACCGCCTTTTTTCTTGAAGTCGCAGGGGAGCCACCTTACACCGAGCTCCTTTGCGGCTTCTTTGCCTATGCGGTTAAGACGGTCGGCATCCTTAAGCGGACTTATGGTGAGCGTGGTGGTAAAGTAATCGTAACCGCCGACGCGGCAGAGCTTTGCCGTTTCGTAAAGCCTCAGCTTAAAGCATTCGGTGCAGCGCGCGCCGCCCTCGCGTTCGGCTTCCAGACCCTTTGCCGCCTCGTGAAAACGGTGTGGCTCGTATGTGCCGCCTATGAAATGAACGGGATGCTTCGGATTTATTTCGCTAATAAAGCGTTCCTCCTCGGCGGCGCGGAAGCGGTATTCGCTTTCGGGCTCGATATTCGGATTGTAATAGAAAACGGTGATTTCAAAAAATTCCGAAAGATATTCGAGCACATAGCTTGAGCAGGGGGCGCAGCACACGTGCAGTAAAAGGCGCGGCACCCTGCCGTTTAAGGAAGCTATTTCGCCGTCAAGCAGCTTTTGGTAATTTATTTTTTCATTCATAATTCAAAATTCAGCAAAGCTTTACGCCCTCGGGTATGCAGGCGGTAAAGGCATTTTTGCTTCTGTCTGTTCTTACGGTGATTTTGCCGTGCGGCGTGGTTATACTGCCGCGCACATCGCCCGTAATATCGTTTGTAAACGGCTCAACGGTGATTTTACCGAAATCTGTCGAGTCGTCGGTCTGACGGATGCCGAGAATGTAGTAGAACAGGTACTTTACCGCACTGCCGAACATCGGGTGCGACATTGAGCGCGGGTCCTGCCATTCCTCCCACAAGGTAGTTGCGCCGTTTTTCATCATATAGCCGAACGATGGGTATTCCTCACGCGCTAAAAATTCTACCGCATCA
>JAZUJG010000273.1:0-1949 GCA_045642645.1 Acutalibacteraceae bacterium
GCAAATTGCAATTATGGGCTTCGGCACAATAGGCTCCGGCGTTGCCGAGCTTCTGCTTAAAAATCAGGCGAGCATTGTTAAAAAAAGCGGACAAACCTCGCTTGATGTCAAGCATATTCTTGATATAAGGGATTTTCCCGATCATCCGCTGAGCGCTTTGTTCACAAAAGATTTTGAAGATATAGTCAACGACCCGTCGGTGGGCGTTGTGGTTGAATGCATGGGCGGCCTTACCCCCGCTTACGACTATGTTTCAAGGTGCCTTGCGGCAGGCAAAAATGTTGTTTCATCAAACAAAGAGCTTGTTGCCGCAAAGGGCTATGAGCTGCTTGAGCTTGCAAAAGCAAATAATGTAAACTTTTTGTTTGAGGCAAGCGTCGGCGGCGGGATTCCGATTATCCGCCCCATAAGCCAGTGCCTTGCCGCAAACGAGATTGAAGAAATCGCGGGTATTCTCAACGGTACCACAAACTTCATTCTCACAAAAATGATAAGCGACAAAATGGCATTTGAGGATGCGCTGAAGCTTGCACAGGAAAACGGCTATGCGGAGCGCGACCCCTCTGCCGATATTCTCGGCTTTGATGCGGCAAGAAAGATATGCATACTCGCCTCCCTCTGCTTCGGCAAGCACGTTTACCCCGATGCGGTTGAAACAACGGGTATTACCGAAATCACTCCCGAGGATGTTGAATACGCCAACAACTGGGGCGGCGTTATAAAGCTCATAGGCAGAGCGCAGAAAATAAACGATGAAAAAATCAGCGCAACGGTCGGTCCATGCTTTATTCAGAAGCACAGCCAGCTTGCAAGTGTTGACGATGTTTTCAATGCAATACTCGTGCGCGGCGATGCCATAGGCGATGTGGTATTCTACGGCAAGGGTGCGGGCAAGTTCCCCACCGCAAGCGCCGTGGTTGCCGATATTATTGACTGCGCACGCCACAACACAAAGCGCAAAATGTTCGGCTGGGGCCCCACACAGAGCGATTATGTTATAGCGCCGGAGCTGCAGTACACCTCACTGTATGTAAGAGCCGAAGCCGATGACTATGTTGCGGCATTCAATGCGGTAAATGCCAAATTCGAGTCGCCGCTTATTCTGCACCGCGAAAATTCGCCGAAGAACGAAATCGCGTTCATTATCCCCGTAATGCGCGAAAAGGAAGCCCGCGCCGCAATCGCAGCGCTGCCGATTGACGTAAAGGCAATACTTCGCGTACTGGACTATTGAGCTTAATGAATAATGCATAATGAATAATGAATAATTTCGGGGCGCAAAGCGCCGATTGTAATTAAGAATTAAGAGTTAAGAATTATGATTTCGGTTATTCATTGCGAAAAAAAGAATGAACGGGAATTTCCATTCGGTTTTTCAAAGCGTAAAATGGATGTGATCGGTACGGGCCGCACCCCGTGCCGCCCGTTTGCCCGAAGGGCAAAATGCAAACCGCGGTGATTTCGTGTAATCAACGCGGTTTTTGCATTTTATGTTGTTTTCAACTGTCAATCGCAGAGCGATTGACCCGGGCGGCACGGGGTGCCTCCCGTACAATTTTCTCCGAATTTTCGCACAAAAATCAAACAACGCGGTTCACGAAAAACCGCGCTGTTTTTTGAAAATTCTGAAAACTGAAAACCGAAAACTGAAAACTCAATAAATTTTTCTTTCAAGCAGTGCCACGTCGAGCACATCAACGAAGCCGTCGCCGTCGAGGTCGGCTACCGCCTTTTGGTAATCTGCGGTTTCGGTGAGGTCTTCGGGCACTGCGCTGTCACTTGCGAGTGCCGCATTGACTGCTGCCGAGTAATCTTCAACGGTGATTTCGCCGTCGCCGTTGACATCGCCCTCAATGCTGAGGGTGACTTCTTCAGCAACTCTGCCGTCGGTAACCTTTATCGGATATGTGCGCGCTACCATACCGGCGCAGGAAACGGTCATAATATAT
>JAZUJG010000274.1:0-6484 GCA_045642645.1 Acutalibacteraceae bacterium
ACGACGACCCCCTTGCGCCGTATATGGGCACGCTTGATATTGATGCGCTTATGAATGCCCTGCTTGACGGCACATTCGCAAAGCGCGGCTGCTATTTCACCTTTGAGTGCGACAATATAATTTCGCGCAACGCCGCCTGCGCCGCAAGCCGCAGACACGATGAGCGTTTTGCACCGAAAGCCAACGAGCCTACGCTCGAGCTGAAAAAAGCCGCAGTTACATTTATGTATGAAATAGGCAAAACAATTCTCAAAGCGTACGATTGCTTTGAAGATTAAGAAGCACTAATAAAGCCACGGCGCCGATTCGGCGCCGTGGCTTTATTGTATATTCGCTTGACAAAAATGTATAATACCGTTATACTGATACAAACTGATACTAATTACTATCAGAGGTGAGCGTATGGATATAAAAAAATTCACTGAGATACTCAACGACCGTCATTTTTATAACTTTGAAAAAATGAAATATAAATACGCGGATGATTTTGACGGTTTTTTGAAAAACCTGAAAGAGCTGTATTATGTAAAGCTGCCGTTGCTTGACGAAAACGGTAATTCTCTTGTTTTTTTAAGCGATTACGCAAAGCTTTCACAAAGCTCGGTAAAGCTGCTGCTTAAAAGCAGGGATTCCGCCTACGGCATAAAGGCAACGGAGGATGAAATAATATCCACCTGCGCTATTGAAAGCATTGATTTTTTACGCGATTCGGTAAGGAACATTCTTAAAGGCTACGCCCCTGCCGATAAGCAGGAAATGCGCATTATGGGGCTTAAAAACGGCTTTGATTTTATATCTTCCGACAATAAGATAACCGAAGAAAACCTTTACAAGCTGTATATGATGACCGTCGGCAGCTTTTTAGATAAAGAAGATAAGCTTCTTGACGGCAATTTTTACAGACATGACAGTGTTTTTGTTATGAGCGACCGTGTGGAGCACACGGGAATTGCCGCCGCAAAAGTTCCGGAGTGTATGAAACGGCTTATTGAATTTATAAATGCTGATGACAGTATAAATGACCTTATAAAAGCGACGATAATCCATTTTTATTTTTCTTTTGTTCACCCTTATTTTGACGGCAACGGCAGAATGGCAAGGCTTTTGCATTTGTGGTTTCTTATAAGCAAAGGTTATAAATCCACCCTTTTCATTCCTTTTTCAAGCAATATTGAAAAAACGCGCAAAAATTATTACAGCGCTTATTCTACTGTTGAAAGCAATAAAAAATACTGCGGCGTGCTTGATGTTACACCGTTTATTATGTATTTTACGGAGAATGTTTACAACAAAATCGGTAGCGAAGCCAACGCGGCAGATACATTCAAAATCTATGAAAATGCACTTTCAAACGGTGAAATCACAAAAAAAGAATCTGCTCTTTGGAAATTTGTTTTGTCTTTTTACGGCACAGACGAATTTTCCACAAAGCAGCTTGAAAAGGATTTCGGCAACGCCGCCTACGCCACCATTCGCGGATTTGTGTTAAAATTTGAAAAGCTCGGTTTGCTTTGCTCCGCAAAATACGGCACAAGAATCAAATATAAAATTTTTACCGATTAAGCACAAAAAATAACAGAGCTGTGAAAGCAAAATTCACAGCTCTGTTATTTTCATTTAATTACTTTTGCGCTTATCTTCTCATACGCGAATACGGCTATAAGCGTAACCGTAAACGAAATTGCCGAGCCTACGGCTATATCGCTTAAATAATGCGCGCCCACCATAAGCCGCGTAAATGCAACCGTATAGGTGTAAGCAAAAGCAATAATGAACAGCACAAAATGATTTTTGCGCAGCTTTTCAAAAACGCAGGGCAGCAGCAGAACGAGGTAGCTCATACCCGCCTTTGCGGTGTGGCTGCTCGGGAACGAATGACCACCCACCGCGGTATTTATGCTGTACCAGGGCTTGAAAAGTGTGTGCGCTTCGTCAAGGTCGCGAAAGCGCACCCTGCCCCAGAGGTGCTTCAAGCCTGTAATTGCTTCGTTCTGCAAAAGCAGTGCCGCAATACCCAGAAACGTTACGATAATAAGCGGTTTTTTCTTATCTTCGCTTATTTTCACAAAGCGGAACGCAACAAGCACGCCGATACCTATTACCACGCCGATTGCCGCGCCTATAATATCCTTGTAATCGTTACCGTCAAGGAAACCGTCTGCAAGGAACTGACCGAATGTTGCGCCGATACCCACAACGGCAGCGCCCGCAATAATTTTCAGCCACTTTTTCGTAAAGCACTTCATAAGCACCGCCGCCGCTATTGTGGGCAGAAATGCCGCGGGCAGCTCGCCGTAATCGGCAAGAAAGCCCGCAAACGCGCTTGAAGTGTTTGAAACGGCAATATCTATTTTAAGGTCATAAACTGCCGCCACCGCGAGCAGCACCGCCGTGAAAACATACAGTATGATTATCTCGGCGCGGTATTTTTTCAAAATTGATTCTTTCATACGCTCACCCGTTAAAATTCAATTTTAATATGCTCTTTCTGCAGGTCTTTCACGGCGTATTCCTCGCTCGCCGGCAGGTAAAATGCCGAGTGGCGCGGATTTCTGCCGGAATCGATTATCTCATACTCGCCGTCAACTATGGAAATGGCAATATCGTTATCAACCGCAAGGCCGTCAAGCTCCTGCATCTTAACATCCTCCAAAAAGCACTGCCAATCCTCAAAATGCGGGCAGAGGATATACGGTATGAAATTCAGCCCGTCAAGGAACATATACCTGCCGCCTATGCCGCAGTTATCGTAACCGCGTTTGCACCAGCACATAGCGCCGGAGCTTTGCCCGGCTATAACAACGCCGTTTTCATAGGCTTCGGTGAGGTAAACATCGGCTTTTCTTCTGCGCCAGGTTTCAAGCAGGAATTTAAGGTTGCCGCCGTCAGCGTAAATAACACTTGCGCCGAGTATGGTATTTTTAATGTATTCATCGGTGAGTGTTTCATCCGTAAGGTAGAGCGAAACGCATTCCTTAAACCCGTGCGTAAGCGCGTAATTGCGTACGGTCGCCTCGTCATCACGGCTGTCGCGGCAAGCCGTGGGCAGAAACACGAATTTCATATTCTGCTTATCTTCCACAAGTGAAATGATATGGTCGATTATGGGGTCGGACTCGTTTTCAAAGAAAATTCCGCCGCTGCCGAGTACAAGTTTTTTCATAATATCACCTTTAAGGGCAGCCGAAGCTGCCCTTTTTTCATCAATCTTCGTCATCGCTGACGTTGCCGTTAATGCGTTCTGCGGTCAGCGCGCGTCTTTCGTTAAGCTCAAGGTACATTCTGTCGCGCATATCCTTGTCTATGTTATAGCCGAACATCGGCAGCATGCTTGAAAGCACAAGGAATGCGGGCAGAATTGTCGCCATGGCGAATATCCACTTCTGCGCCACAAGGGGCTGCTCCCTGCCCATGGTGTAGGCTTCCTGGTCATAGTGAATCCACTTTTTATAAAGCGGCTGCAGAATGCCGTTGATACGGGCGGGAATTTTGCAGAGCAGTGCGCTCGCCGCGGCAAGTGTAGCTTCGTTGCGGTAGCCGCATTTCCACTCTATGTAGTCGTTGCACTCGTTGCCGATTTCGGTGCCGGAAATACTCTTTACGCCCCAGAAGGTAGCATAAATGATTTCCCACAGAGCAGTAACGGGCAGCATCGGTATTCTGCCCTGGAAGAAGAATTTGCCGTCTTTCGTCTTTAAGAATCTGCCGTAGAACCAGAGCGGAATGTAGAAGGATTTTGCGAACACCTGGCTTATCATATACAGCTTCTTGGTCGAAAATCTTCTTGCGAGTTTGTTGTAATTTGCAAAGCCTATGGGCTGGAAGAAGAACGAGGGAATGCCGGCAATGGTCTCGAATGTGGTCATATCGAGCACCTGGCGGTAATAGTCGTTGGTGGTAAGGCCCGTGCCGAATGAGCCGAGTGCATTGGAAAGCATATACATAAGCACCGGTCTGTTCGAGAACACTATGCGCAGACTGTCGCGGATCTTGGGCGTTTCTACCTTCTGGTGAACACGCTCTTTTGCAATGGTGGTGTACCACGAAATGATAACGCCGGAAAGTATGGTGGTTACCGGGCCGACTATCATAAGCGACTGCCTTATGAGCTCATCGCTCGATTTTGTGGATTTTATGATACCGTTCTTAATAAAGTCAAGCATAAATTCCACTATGATATCGGGAATACGCGAGTAAATAATGCTTGAATAGCTTGAAATGGCAAGCAGCCTGCGTCTGTCGGACGGGTACGGCGTGATTGTGGAAAGGTAGCCGCCTATGCCGACATTTCTGAAGTTGCCGAGAAGCTCTATGCTCATATCAAGCAGCATATAGATAATAAATTTGCCGATGTTGTTGAACGACGCCACCGCCGATGCCGGCAGAATTGCGGGCAGCAGCCAGTAGAGTGAGCTTACAAGCGCATAAGGCAAACCGCCGAGGAACATATAAGGTATGAATTTGCCCCAGCGCGTACGCGTTTTTTCAATTACGAAGCTGACTATGAAATCGTCAACTATATCCCACACGCCGCCTATGACATTGTAAAGCGACTGAAAATCAAAGCTGATTTTAAGAATACTGTCGTTGAATAAATCCTTGTGGCCGTCAATATTGAAGCCGCGGCTGCCGTCAAAGAGCATATAGCCCACGGTTTCCTTACGCGCAATCACGCGGCGGTCGGCATCAACGAGTTCTTTGAGCTGAGCGTTGACTTCGTCAAGTCTTTGCTGTTCGGTCTTAATATTTTCTTCACTCATCGTTTACGCCCCCCTTATTTGTGTGTTGCGCGTTCCGCCTGCTCCTTTGCGGCGGCTTCGGCTGCCTGCGCCCTTACCTCGTTCTGCATAACGGTGAGCACGGCAACCATTTTTTCGCGTATTTCGTAAAGCGGCATACCCTGCTCGATATAACCGAAGTATTCTTCGCTCGGCAGACCGCCTATAAGGCACTGTGTATATTTTACCTCAAAGCCCTTTTTCTTTATGCGGATGTTGTTCGCAAGCTGAACAAGCAGCAGAATGATGAATACGAACTCGCCAATACCCGCCGAAGCCTTAATATCGGCGGAAGCTATGCTGCCGTCTTCGACTGCGGCATTGAGCTTTTCAAGCTGAGCGTTAAGCGTACTTACATCGGTAAGCGAAACGATTGCATTGTTTATGTTATTTTTGATTTCCTCGATTTTATCGGCGGTATCGGTCTCGATTTCCTCTGCCGTCTTTTCGATTTCGCCGTTCTGCTTGGTGAGTTCAACTATCGGCTCGCCCTTTGCAAGTATTGCAAGAGCCTCATTCGCAGATTCGATTGCCGCAGTAAGCGCAGCAAACGAGTTCTCGGAAATGCTGCCGTCATTCTCAATAAGCGCGGCATATTTCACAGCGGTTTCAAGGTCGGCATATACGGCGGTCGCGCCGATTATTGCAGCAGAAGCATCGCGCACCGAGTCGGCTGTGCAGCCGCCCTTAAGCAGCTCCTTACCTTCGGTAAGTGCGGTTTTAAGTGCCTCAAGCTGTTCTGCGGTATATCCCCTGTCATCTGCCGAAGCGAAAGCCGCTTCGCCGTATGCGACGGCTTTTTCAAGCCTTGCGGTATCAACGGTTTTATCGTTGAATATGTTAAGAATTTTCTGTGCGGCTTTGTCAACATCGCCCTGACCTTTGCCGAGCGCGACCTGCGCCTCATTTATAACTATGCCGGCGTAATCATCGGCGGGATTTGCCGCAAATGCGAAAATACTGCCGAGCGAAGCACCCGCAAGCGCGAGCGATATGCACGAAAGCACTATATTGCGCGTAAGCCCCTTTGGCTTGCCCGCGGTAATCTGCAAAAGCGTGAACACCACACAGCATACCGCCGGAACGGCAACAAACGCAACAGCAAGTATAAGCGGCGAAATATTGCTCAATATTCCACCCACATCAACTGCCGAAAACGCATTGTAAATATCAATGGCGTTGTAGTTCTTTTTATTACCCGAAACAGTGATGCTGAAAATCGGCAGCAGCAGCGAAAGAACCGGTATAAGGAACAGCACCATGCGCACAATGCCTGTTTTGGTGCCGATGGTAGCCGCCTTGCCGCGATCGACCTTCGGCTGAAAACGGGCATGCTCGATTTCGGCTTTTTCGGACTCCTCAATGAGCTTTTCATTGGCATTGAAGTAGTTCAGGTTGACTCCGCATTCGGGACAAATGGGACGCCAATCCGTTAAATGCAGCTTTTTGCCGCAATTCGGACAACTTGCCACAAAAATACCCCCATAAATTATTTATAGTTACACTAAATTGTAACAGATAACAAGTTAAAATACAATAGTTAAAAAAAGAAATACGGTTATATTATTTATGACCGACCGATTCCGTTTGCGCGGAGCGCAACTTCATTACGCAGTACTTCATTGCCGAAGGCACTTCATTTATCGTTAGATAACTTCATTCATTTATGCCCGACCGATTCCGTTTGCGCGGAGCGCAACTTCATT
>JAZUJG010000275.1:0-18818 GCA_045642645.1 Acutalibacteraceae bacterium
TATTTTAAATTGCTATTTTACAAAATAAATCAACAATGTTAATAAAATGTTAAACCCGTTTTTAATCTGATTTTTCTTGCAAGCGGGCGCAGTATATGGTAATATCACAGTGAAAGCAGGGGATTTTATGGGCGTATTCAATGCAGCAGCGCAGTACCGCGAGTATAAGAGCGGCGTAAAGCACTGCACATTCAATCCGGCAGGTCCGGGCGTGGTGCGAATTCATTTGATTCCGCCCAAATTTCGTTTTTTCGGCGGCAGCTCATACCTTGCCGTGCTCAACGGCTACTATCTTCTGCCCGTCGGCTATTCGTGGGCGGTGCTTCTTTCCGCGTTTATGGACGAGGTCAATAAATTTGACGGCAAGCCCATAACCGATTCCGACTATGAAAATATTAAAAATACCGCGGTAAAGCGCGGCTCGGCGGTGTATCCGTCCGTGCCGAAGGCGGACTTGAAGCGCGACCTTGAGGATATGACGGATATTATGTTCCACATAGCGCGCGGCGGCAATACCGATGCGTATATCGAGCGTATGTCGGTGCGCGCATATTCCGGCGAAATGACCGCGCCGCACAGAATGGATTTAATGGTGAGCGCCATGACCGACAGTGATGGCTGTTGGCAGTGCAATCAGAAATGCGTGTTCTGCTATGCCGCGGGTCAGCCGCTTTCAAAAATGAGCGAGCTTACCGCAGAACAGTGGAAAAAAGTTCTCGATAAGCTCAAAAAAGCGGGCGTTCCCATGGTGACATTTACGGGCGGCGAGCCTACTCTGCGCGCCGATTTGCCGGAAATGGTGGATTATGCGCACTGGTTTGTAACAAGGCTCAATACAAACGGCGCCGCGCTCACACCCGAACTGTGCGAAAAGCTGCGCGATGCAAGCCTTGACAGCGTGCAGATAACCCTCTATTCTCACGACGAAAAAATCCACAATGAGCTTACGGGCAGCGAGCATTTTTGCGATACTGTTCAGGGTATTAAAAACGCCGTCGCCTGCGGACTTGATGTGAGTGTGAATACTCCGCTTTGCAGGCTCAATTCCGACTATGTGAAAACGCTTGAATTCATAAATTCACTCGGCGTGCGCTATGTTACCGTGAGCGGACTTATCTGTACGGGCACCGCCGAAATAAATCACGAAAAATATGACCTTGACCAAGACGGACTTTTTGAGTCAGTAAAAGCCGCAAAGGCGTTCTGCGATGAACGCGGTATGGAAATCGACTTCACTTCACCGGGACTTATCGGCAAAGAAAAACTCGAGGCTCTCGGTATGAATGTGCCCTCGTGCGGTGCGGCGCTCAGCAATATGGCAATCGCGCCCGACGGCTCCGTGATTCCATGCCAGAGCTGGCTTAAAAGCGGATCTTCGCTCGGCAATATTCTGACCGATGATTTTAAGAGTATCTGGCAGAATGAAAAATGCGTTTCGCTTCGCAAAATGAGCGATGAAGAAGCACTCTGCTGCCCGTTCAGAAAGGGGAGTGAAGCCGATGGCTGATGAGGAATATACCCGTGAGGAAATAGAAAAGAAGCGAACATTCCCGAAAAAGAACACGATTTTTCTCGTTGTGCTTGCCGTGCTGCAGGTGATAGTGCTTGTGTTTATGATTGTTTACGAGCCGCCCGTGCAGGATGTTATCGACAGCTATACGGTGAGTGTTGAGCCGTTTAAGGACGGTACCGTCGACATCCGCTATTCGTTTGTGTGGACTCCCGTTGACAAGTATGAGGATCTGACCTGGGTCGAAATAGGTGTACCGAACCCGAATTTGACCGTCTATAAAAACTCATTTACCGACAATATAGAGGATGCTTATTTTTATAACGAGGGCGGGCATTATGTCCGCGTGGATTTCAAAGAGCCGCATAAGGCGGGAGAAACCTTCCGTTTTTCTTTCAAAATCCGTCAGCGCCAGATGCTCTGCGATCAGGGCGGCGCTCTGTTCTATGAATTTGTGCCCGGCTGGTTTAATTCCACTCCCGTAAAGCAGTACACATTCCGCTGGAAAAAGACCGCGGGCGTGGTATCCTCAAATGCTCCCGAAAATGACGGCGAATGGTACCTCTGGAAAGGCGAAATGAAATGCGGAGATTATGTTACAATGCACGTAAATTACGATTCTTCCGTTTTTGTCGAGCCGCAAACTGTTGATTACCTGCCCTTTAAGACAAACAACGCTTACGATGCCACCGCAGAAGATAAACAGGGGGTCATAGTTCTCTGTATGGTGATTATTATAGGCGCATTTGTTATCGAGCTCACGATAATTGACGGCATCGTTTCCTACAATCGCGGCAGGGGCTTTATAGTGCGCTACGGTCACCACATGCACACCTTCGGCAGAGTAAATCCGCGTTACAGCGCGGCTGCCAGAGCATACCGCGCCGCACACAGTTCCTCAAGCGGCGGAGGCGGAGGGCATAGCTGTGCCTGCGCCTGCGCGTGTGCGTGTGCGGGAGGAGGTAGGGCAGGCTGCTCCCAAAAAGATACTTATCGCGGCGCCGTATTCGGCGAATAAGCCGACTTTCCTCACTTGGCGTATCTTAATAATGAATAATGGATAACGAATAATGAATAATTTCGGGGCGCAAGCGCCGATTTATTATGCAAAAAAGGGGTCGGAACGGTAAAAGTTCCGACCTCTTTTTGGTGTAACATTTAATTCTGCATTCATAATTCTCAACTCATAATTCTTAATTGTGCCCGCGGCGGCGCATTTCGTCAAAATCCCTTAAATTATTACATAATATTTTGCAAATTTTTATTAAGTAAGTATTCCATTTTTTTGCAATATATGATATAGTAAATATAATTATATGCTATATTAGGGGAGTGGGCGTTTTTCCGCTTTCCGTGAAAGGAATAAAAATGGCTAAACTTGTTTCCATAGTTAACCAAAAAGGCGGTGTGGGCAAGACCACCAGCGCCGTGAATCTTGCGGCGGCGCTCGGTGCTCTCGGCAAAAAGATTCTGCTTGTGGATATTGATCCGCAGGGCAACACTACATCGGGCTACGGCATATCCCGCAAAAATCTCAGCGCCACCTCTTACGAAATACTCATAGGCTCCGCCACCGCAGGTGAAGCCGTTATCAAAACTAAATTCGAGGGCGTTGACATTATCCCGTCAAATATGAATCTCGCAGGCGCGGAGCTTGAGCTCGCCGTTATGGACAAGCGCGAGTCACTCCTCAAAAATGCGCTTGCCACAGTGCAGGAAAATTACGATTTCATATTCTTCGACTGCCCTCCGTCTTTGGGGCTTATAACACTCAATGCGCTCACCGCGTCGGACAGCTTCATAGTCCCCATTCAGTGCGAATACTATGCGCTCGAAGGACTTTCGCAGCTTATGGCTACCGTCAGAACCATTAAGCGCCTTTACAATCCGCTTGTGGAGCTTGAGGGTGTGCTGCTCACAATGTACGACGGCAGGCTCAATCTTACCCAGCAGGTCGTAAACGAAGTCAAAAACTTTTTCCCGAAAAAAGTTTACGCAACGGTCATTCCGCGTAATGTAAGGCTCTCGGAGGCTCCCTCGTTCGGTGAGCCGGTGCTCTATTATGACCGCGGCTCCAAGGGTGCCGAAAGCTACACCGCCCTTGCCGAGGAATTTTTATCGTTTCAAAAATAAGGAGAGAATATATGGCATCTAAAAAAACAGGATTGGGCAGAGGCTTCGACGCCATATTTGCCGACAACTCCGTTGAGGAAATATCGAGTACGGCTTGCGCGGTCAAAATCAAGCTTATGGATATTGAGCCGAACCGCGACCAGCCCCGCAAAAATTTTGATGAAGCTGCTCTTAACGAGCTTGCCGAAAGCATAAAGCTGCACGGAGTTTTGCAGCCGCTGCTTGTAAGACCCATGGCGGACGGCAGTTATCAGCTTGTGGCGGGTGAGAGGCGCTGGCGTGCTTCGCGCCTTGCGGGGCTTACCGAAGTGCCCGCAGTCGTAAGGGAACTTACCGATGCACAGGTCGCAGAGCTTGCACTTGTTGAGAACCTGCAGCGCGAGGATTTAAACCCCATTGAAGAAGCGCGAGGTTACAAGGAGCTTGCCGATAAATACGATTACACGCAGGAGGAAATTTCAAACCTTGTAGGCAGTTCACGCTCGGCGATTGCGAATGCCCTGCGGTTGCTTACACTCCCTGCCGAAATTACCGCAATGCTTGAAAGCGGCGCGCTTTCATCCGGTCACGCAAGGGCGCTGCTTACCGTCGAAGACGATTCGCTCAAGCTTCCGCTCGCCGAGCTTATAGTCAAAGAGGGGCTTTCGGTACGCGAGGCGGAAAGGCTCGCCCGCGGTGCAATAAAGACCGAGCCCAAGGGCAAGCACCGCAAGAAACGCAATCCGTATTACGACGAGGTGGAGCTCGCTCTGAGTAATGTGCTTGCAAGAAAGGTGCGCGTTACAAAATCAAATAAAAACGGCACCATAGAAATTGAATTCTTCGATGACGAAGACCTTAAAAAGCTTATTAAAATTTTCGATAACGAGTAAACGAAAGGTGATTTATTATGATCGACATTAAATTTTTAAGAGAGAATCCCGACATTGTTAAACAGAACATCAAAAATAAATTTCAGGACAGCAAGCTTGAGCTTGTTGACAAGGTAATAGCACTTGATGCCGAAAGCAGAGCCGCAAAGAGCGAAGCGGACGATCTTCGCGCAGCCCGCAACAAAAACAGCAAGATGATAGGCGCGCTTATGGCACAGGGCAAAAAGGACGAAGCCGAGGAAATGAAGAAGAAAGTCAACGCCGATGCCGCAAGACTTCAAGAGCTTGAAGCAATGGAAGCAGAGCTTTCCGAAAAAGTTACCGAAATTATGATGGTTATCCCCAACATTATCGACCCGTCCGTTCCCATCGGTAAGGATGACAGCGAAAATGTTGAGGTCGAGCGCTTCGGTGAGCCCGTAGTTCCCGATTTTGAAATTCCCTACCACAGAGAGATTATGGAAAGCTTCGACGGAATCGACCTTGACAGTGCCGCCCGCGTTGCAGGCAACGGCTTCTACTATCTGTCCGGCGATATCGCAAGACTTCATTCCGCAGTTATCACCTATGCGCGCGACTTTATGATCGACCGCGGCTTTACCTACTATATTCCTCCGTTTATGATCAGAAGCAGCGTTGTTACCGGCGTTATGAGCTTTGCCGAAATGGATGCCATGATGTATAAAATCGAGGGTGAAGACCTCTACCTTATCGGCACAAGCGAGCATTCCATGATAGGTAAATTCATTGACCAGATACTCCCCGAGGAAAAGCTGCCCTACACTCTTACAAGCTACTCTCCCTGCTTCCGCAAGGAAAAGGGCGCACACGGCCTTGAGGAGCGCGGCGTTTACCGTATCCACCAGTTCGAAAAGCAGGAAATGATAGTCGTCTGCAAGCCCGAGGAAAGCCCCATGTGGTTTGACAAGCTCTGGCAGAACACCGTTGACCTTTTCCGTTCACTTGATATACCCGTAAGAACGCTTGAGTGCTGCTCCGGCGACCTCGCAGACCTTAAAATCAAATCCGTTGACGTTGAGGCGTGGAGCCCCCGTCAGCAGAAATACTTTGAGGTGGGCAGCTGCTCCAATCTTTCCGATGCACAGGCAAGGCGCCTTAAAATCCGCGTAAACGGCAAGGACGGCAAATACCTTCCCCACACCCTCAACAACACCGTTGTCGCTCCCCCCAGAATGCTCATAGCATTCCTTGAAAACAACCTCAATGCAGACGGTACCGTAAGCATCCCCGAGGTGCTCAGACCTTATATGGGCGGCAAGGAAAAGCTCGTTCCCACCAATAAATAATCAGAGGGTTTAGCGTGAGAAAAGATTTTGACAGAGCTCCCGGTGAGGAGAATGAAAATAAAAAAGACCTTATTTTCGGCAGAAATCCCGTTGCCGAAGCACTCAAAAGCGGCAGACCGCTTGACAGTGTGCTTGTAGCCCGCGGCGAGCGCGGCGGCTCCGTGCCTCACATAATCGCCCTTGCCGCAGAGGCGGGCATACCCGTCAAGGAGGTCGACAGAAAAAAGCTCGACTATATGTGCGGCAACGCAAATCATCAGGGCATTATCGCCGTCGGAGCGGTCAAGGAGTATTCTTCGGTTGACGATATTTTCGCAAAAGCCGCCGAACTCGGTGAGCCGCCGTTTATTGTGGTGTGCGATGAGGTCGAAGATCCGCATAACCTCGGCGCAATAATCAGAACTGCCGAGGCGGCGGGCGCGCACGGCGTAATCGTTCCCAAGCGCAGAAGCGCGCCTTTAAGCTACACGGTGTCCAAAACGAGCGCGGGTGCGGTGGAGTTTATGCACATTGCGCGCGTAACAAATATCGCGCAGACGCTTGAAGAATTAAAAGAGCGCGGTGTGTGGATATACTGTGCCGATATGGACGGTGAGCCGTTCTATTCCGCAAAGCTTGACGGAGCCGTTGCACTCGTTGTGGGCTCCGAGGGCAGAGGAGTGGGCAGACTTGTTAAAGAAAAGTGCGATGTTGTGCTTTCAATGCCTATGAAGGGCAAAATCAATTCCCTTAATGCCTCGGTTGCGGCAGGCATACTTATGTACGAAATCTCCCGTCAGCGCGACGGAAAATAAATTTTATTTTACCGGTGATTAAAATGGCAGATGAAAACAGAGAACCGAGGGTATGGTCGCTTGAGGAAATAGACGCCCTGCTTGAAGACAGCGGCGTTGTTTCGCGCGATATTCCCGAAACTGAGGCGGAGCCTCCCAAAAAAGCGGAGGCGATTGACCCGCGCCCCACCCACAGCGAAAATGTGGAACATAAAATCAAATCACCGGATGTTGAGCGCTCCGACAGCGGCGAGCAGCCGCAGGTCTACGGTGCTTTCACGAGCGATAAATATCGCGACCGCTTTTTCAACCGCCCGGTGCAGAATATAGAAAAGACCTGCGAGCATCAGATAGTTTCAGATGAAAAGTACGAGCGCGCCGGTTTTGTAAAGCGCAAAAGCGATTTTGAAGGAACGGCGGATTTTGAGCCGGTGCCGAATCTTGTTTCGGCGGATATTCTTGAAGAAGAAAATTCGGAGGCTGAGCCTGCCGACCAACGCACAAAAACCGTAGTGCTTCGCAAATTTGCACAGACCGACGGCAATGTTCATGAGGAGCCTTTGCCCGAGGAGGAAGACGATGCGCAGCTTTCGCTCGAAGGTTTCAATTTTGAGGACCCCGTTGAAAAGGTGGATGAGCGCGAGGTCGAAGAAAATCTCATAAAGAGCCGCAAGCATAAAGTCGATAACTTCGTTGTAGTGACCGAGGAGAAGGACGAACCGGTTGATAAAACGGTGAAATTCGGCTCCGAGGAATATATGAAAGCGGATGACAAATTCAAAGTCGCCTATTTCATAAGAAAAAGAAAAAAATCCGCACTTGTCGCCGCCATAGCGGATTCTGTCATATTTGCATTGCTGCTTGCAATTTCCGTTTATGCAAATGTTGCGGATTCTGTATCAAAACTTGCGGCGGTAATAAGTCTTGTGCTTCTCGCGGCAGCCTGCGGCATATCGTATAATGCAATAATTAACGGCGCCAAAAGCATTATCGGCTTTAAGTTCAATCGTGATACCGGCTGTCTTGCGGCAGTAATCGCGGCATTTGTGCAGCTTGTTGTGTTCTGTGTGGTAAAAGACCCGTTCGACAGCGGCGTTGCTCTTTTCACCGCGGCGGCAGTAGTTCCGCTTGCCATGAATATGTTTGCGGAATTCTCGGAGCAGGGCAGAATAGGTAAAAACTTTGAAATAATCAGTTCAACCGAGCTTTATTCAGTAGGCAAAATCGAACATCCCGAAACGGCTTTTGAAATCGGCAGAGGCTTACTGCTTGACGAGCCTGGCGTTATATGCTCACAAAAAACAAAATTCCCCAAGCGTTTTCTTGAACTATCAAGAAAGTTCTATCCGTCCGATGATGCCAATAAAAAGGTTGTTCCCATCGTATGTGCCGCATCGCTTTTAGTAGCGGCGGTCACGGCGCTTGTGTGCCGCAGTCTTGTTGCCGCGGTTTCGGCGTTTACGGCGGCGGTTTGCGTGGGTGTGCCGTATTTCTCATACCTTGCCGATGTGCTTTCGATTTCATCACTATCTGCCAAGCTCGGCAAAAAGGGCGCTGTCATCGCCGGTTGGGATGCATTCGATGAATGTTCCGGCGCAAATGCCGTTGCCGTGGATTCTTCCGATATTTTCGATGCCGAAGGCGGCAACATTTTCGGCATACATATTTTCTACGATATGAAAGTCGACGATGCCATTATAGATACTGCGGCGCTCACGGTAGCTTCCGGCGGACCGCTCGGTAATCTGTTTAAACGCGTGGTGCTCGGCAAAACAGAGCTTCTGCCGCCCGTTGACACTCTTGCTTATGAAGATAAGTTGGGGCTTTCGGCGTGGATATTCAACCGCCGCGTGCTCGTCGGCAGCGCCGATCTACTTGAAAATCACAATGTTGAAATTCCCGAAAAGCACTACGTCGATAAGCATATAAAAGAGGGGCGTTACCCCCTTTACCTTGCCATTGACGGCAAGGCGGCGGCAGTGTTCATAGTTTCTTACGATATAAGCGAATTAAATCGCAGGCAGTTCAGAAACCTTGAAAGGAACGGTCTTTCACTGCTTGTGAGGTCCGATGATGCAAATATTACCGATGAACTCGTTGCGGCGGGGCTCGATTTGCCGCAGAGCTATGTCAAGGTACTGTCTGCAGTTTCGGGTGAAGTTTATAAAACCTATTGCGGTACTGTAACCACCGCGGCGGACGCGGGACTGATGCATGACGGCAAGGCTTCGTCATTCCTTGCGGCAGTCAGCGGTGCACTTTCGCTCGGTTCGGCTCGCCATATTTCGCGCATTTTCCAGGCGGGCGCGGCAGGCATAGGTGTTGCAATAGTTGCGGTGCTCGCGTTCGTTTCCGGCTTGCAGCAACTCGGCTGCGTGCAGCTTGTACTTACACAGGCAATTTTCACCGCCGTTTCTCTTGCGGCAGTTAAGTTTATCAAAAACTGATTACCTTATAGATTTTTGCGGCTCTGTCGCTATTCAAAGGAGGCTTTCACTTGAAATACGCAGATATTATTTCGGCGCTCACTCTTGAAGAAAAGGCAGCCCTTTGCTCCGGCAAGGATTTCTGGCATCTTGTAGATGTGGAAAGGCTCGGCATACCGTCAATTATGGTGACCGACGGTCCTCACGGGCTTCGTAAGCAGAATCAGGAAAAAACCGCTGCGGGCGATATTCTCGGCAACAGCGTTCCGGCTACCTGCTTCCCTCCGGCAGCGGCGACCGCAAGCTCGTGGGATACCGAGCTTATAAACGAAATGGGCAAGGCACTCGGTGACGAATGCCTGAAAGAACAGGTTTCAGTGCTTCTCGGTCCCGGCGTTAATATGAAGCGTTCCCCGCTTTGCGGCAGAAACTTTGAGTATTTTGCCGAGGATCCGTTCCTTGCCGGTAATGCGGCGGCATCATTTATAAACGGTGTGCAGTCACGCGGCATAGGTACCTCATTAAAGCATTTTGCGGCAAACAATCAGGAGTGCCGCAGAATGACCATAAGCACCGTTGCCGATGAAAGAACGCTGCGCGAAATATATCTTACCGCGTTTGAAATAGCAGTCAAGAATGCAAAACCGTGGACTGTTATGAATGCATATAACAGAATAAACGGCACCTACTGTGCCGAAAATGAGTGGCTTCTCAACGGAGTACTCCGCAAGGAGTGGGGTTTTGACGGCGTAGTTGTTACCGATTGGGGCGCAGAAAACGAAATTGCCGACGGTCTTAATGCAGGCAATACTCTTGAAATGCCCGGCTCCGGCGGCTACGGACCGAAGAAAATCGTTAAAGCCGTTGAAGCGGGAGAGCTTGATGAAGCGGTGCTCGACAATGCAGTCGATAAAATTCTCACCCTCATTTTCAACAGCAAAAACAGCCTTTGCGAAAATTACGAGTGCGATATGAAAGCGCACCACGCACTCGCAAGAAGAATCGCGGCTGATTCAATAGTTCTTCTTAAAAACGAAGACAATGTTCTCCCCGTGGCAAAAACAAAAAAAATCGCCGTTATCGGCGAGATGGCAAAATCACCTCGTTACCAGGGCGCAGGCAGTTCGCTTATAAATCCCACGCAGGTTGACGATGCCTATACCGAGCTTCTCAGAAAGGGCTGCAGAGTTGCATATTCAAGAGGGTACGATAAGGCGACCGATGTGCCCGACAGTAAGCTTATAGATGCGGCGGCAGAGCTTGCGAAAAAAGCGGATGTTGCAGTAGTATTTATCGGTCTTACCGAGGTTTACGAAAGCGAAGGCTTTGACAGAAGGCATATAGAGCTTCCGCCCGCACACAACGAACTTGTGGAAGCCGTTGCTGCGGTAAATGAAAATACCGTTGTAGTTCTTTCGGGCGGCGCGGCGGTAACAATGCCGTGGCTCAGCAAGGTCAAGGGAGTTATAAACGGTCTTTTGCTCGGTCAGGCAGGCGGCAGCGCAACTGCGGATATTATTACGGGCGATGTCAACCCCTCCGGCAAGCTTGCCGAAACCTATCCGCTTTGCATTGAGGATACACCCGCATATAAGAACTTCCCCGGTAAGCAGCTTACCGTTGAATACCGCGAAAGCATTTTCATAGGTTACAGATATTACGATAAGGTCAATAAGGATGTTCTGTTCCCGTTCGGTTACGGTCTTTCCTATACCGATTTTGAGTATTCAGACATAAAACTTTCATCGGATAACATAAAGGATACCGATGAGCTTACCGTTTCATTCAAAATCAGAAACACAGGCGACAGAGCAGGTGCAGAGGTCGCACAGCTTTATGTTGCTTCGCCCGCAAGCAAAATTTTCAAAGCCGTAAAGGAGCTTAAAGGCTTCAAAAAGGTTTACCTTGAGCCGGGCGAGGAAAAGGAGATTTCACTTACACTCTCCAAGCGCAGCTTCGCATACTACAATATAAATATAAATGATTGGCACGTTGAAAGCGGCGAGTATGAAATTCTTGTCGGCGCTTCGTCAAGGGATATCAGACTCAGCGAAACGGTTGCGGTCGAATCCACCGTTACCGCCGATGTGCCCGATTATACCGAAACGGCTCCCGTTTACTACAACGGCGATCCCGCAGAGGTAAGCGACGGCGAATTCGAAGCAATTCTCGGCTTCGCAATACCCGAGGGCGACAGGGATGCCACTCTGCCCATTGACCCGAGCGGCTCTCTGGAACTTGCGGCGGGCAGTAAGCGCGGTGACAAGGTGATTTCGCTTATTACCGCAGTCGTTGAAAAAATCGGCGGTGGCGGCATCAACAGTGAAATGATGAAGAATACCGCATTTCAGATTCCCATTCGCTGCTTTATGACAATGAGCGGCGGCGTTGTGAACGAGGAAATGTGCGAGGGTATATGCGATTTGCTTAACGATAAGCCGCTCGGCGCGAGCCTTGCAAAAATCGGCAAAAACATTCCCGAAGCCGTTACAAAAATCCCTGATATGATAAAGTCGATGTAATCATTCCGTAAAATACAGAACGGAGGGTTTTTATGAAAAACACAGGTAAGATTTATGTTAAGGTGCTTTCGTTTATAATTGCGGCGGCGCTCGTGTTCGGCATTGTGCCCGTGGCATCTGCCGCAGGCGGCGAGCAGCTTAAATTCGGCGTAATCTCGGATGTTCACTATTACCCCGAAGCATATTCGGCAGATACACCCGAGTTTGAAGAATTTGCACTTTCCGGCAACAAGCAGTATGTCAATCAGGAGGGCATACTCAATTCCATGATGGCATTCTACGAGCAAAAGGCGCAAAGCGGCGAGGTTGATTTTATCATCATCCCCGGCGACCTTACGCGCAACGGCGAGTATCAGGGCCACGTTGAATTTGCCGCAAAGATGGAAGCGTTCGAGAAGCGTACGGGCATTCCCGTTTTCGTTATCAACGGCAACCATGATATAAACAATCACAGCGCAGCATCGTTTGCAAACGGCGTTTCCGCTGTTCCTGCAAAATATACTTCCCCCGAGGAGTTCCGCGAGATATACAAAAATCTCGGTTACGATATGGCTTGCGCCACCTACACACCGCCCAAGGGCGAAAAGGCGGGTATGCTTTCCTATGCCGTTGAAATCGGCGGCTACCGCTTCATATTTATTGATGGCGGCAGATACAGTGTTGACAATACCGAAAAGGGTCTTGATTCTCACGAAACCGCCGGTAATTATTCCGACGGCGTGTTCCAATGGGCGCTCGGTCAGATAGCCGAAGCAAAGAAAAAAGGTCAGATTCCGATAGGCGTTGACCATTGGAGTCTTGCCCCGCATTATGATAATCAGGATTATATCCTGCAGGGCTTTGTGCTTGATAATTGGAAGCGCATTGATGAGGCTTTTGCCGATGCCGGACTTCACTTTATGTTTACCGGCCATTCCCACTCAAACGATGTTTCGCAGCACATCAACGACAACGGCGAAATTCTTTACGATATTCAGACGAACTCGCTCATTGAGTTTCCGCACTATATAAGAACCGCCTGCTTCACAAGGCAGGGCGGCGAAAAAGTCAAGCTCGACTATGTGCTTCACGAGGTCGATGAGGTGCTGCCCGTCATTAAAGACGGCGTGCCTTACGAAAAACCGTACAGGCAGACCGTTTCATTCAATTACTGCTACCGCGGCGATGTTGCGGAGTATGCAAAGGGGCTTGCAGACCCGCTTCTTGCAAATCTGTTTGCCGAGATTACCGAAACGGGCGGTCTTGTTGCCTACCTTAACGAAAAGCTTGACCTTGAAGACCTTATTTTCGGTTATATAGGCGCACTTACTCCCAATGCCATGGCATTTATAAATGACCTCGGCGCGCAGATAGATGAAAGGTACATAAAAAATCCCGAATACACGCTTTCGATAGTTGATGATGTTATTGAGCAGCTTTGCGATTTAAAGGTTTCCGATTTACCGTGCAGGCAGCTTTATGATGAATACGGCTACGAAAATCCCCGTTACGATTACGGCACATTCGGTGATGCGGCGCTTGTGGTGCTTGCGTATATGGGCGCAGGCGACGAGGCGCTCACAGATCCTTTTATGCTTGATGTTATCGAGCAGTTCGAGAACGGCGATTTAGGTGAAAAGATTTTCGATTTCCTTTACGATGTGCTTGTGCATCAGCTTGTTGAGGATGAAATCCTTTCAAACCTCTATGTGAATCTCGATACGATTTTTGCGGAAGACGGTCTTAATTACACCGGAGCAGGCGTGCAGGCAATTATTCAGCTTGCTGCGGCAGTTATCGGTGCCTCAAGCGGCTCTGCCGCAAAGGCTGCTGCAAAAGCTCCCGCAGTCAAAAACGGTATGACCTACCTCGAGCTTGCAAATGCGGTGCTTGTGGTGCTTGATAAAACCGGCGTGCTCGCAGGCGGCTCCATTGACGGAGCACTCGGCGCTGTTATGGATGAGTACCTTACCGAAAGTCAGTATAAGGCGTGGGGCAGAACATTCGCTTATGTAATCAAGGATTTCTGCACAGATCCCGAACCCTGCGACAGTAACGGTACGCTTTCCTACAACGGTAAGGTCGATGTTCCCGTAACTGCCGAAAATTACAGAAAGCCGCAAATCGTGGCAGGTTCACTCGGCAATAACACAAACAGTGAATATAACATAAGCTGGTATTCAAAATACTCGCTGCCCGAAACCGATATTGAAGTAATACCGTATTCCGCAAACCCCGTATTCTCGGGCAAAAACGCTCTGCCCAATGGCGTAAAAGCCGAAAAGGCGAATGCCCTGATACACAGAGAATTCCCGGGTGTTGATTTAGGTATAATAGGTATATTGCCCTATGATTTGGAGCTTCAGCGCCATACAGTAAAACTCAGCGGACTTGAAAGCGGTAAAACCTACCTTTACAGAGTCGGCAGCGCAGAGCGCGGCTGGTGGAGCGATGTGGGCGTTATCAAAACCGCCGACGGCTCCGACGAAACCACATTCCTGCATATTACCGACAGTCAGGGGCAGAACGAATGGGATTACGCGATTTTCGCGGAAGCGCTTGATAAGGCGTATGAGCTTTACCCCGATACCGACCTTGTGGTGCACAGCGGCGATATGGTCGATTACGGCAGCAATGTAAACTACTGGCGCTATTTCTTCGACTCTACCGATAATATGCAGAGTTCGCCCATTATGCCCGTGGCAGGCAACCACGAAGCTAAAGGCGACTTTGCTCTCACCGACAATTTCCTGCTTCCCGACCATCCCGACCAGGATGAAACACTCGGCGTGTATTATTCGTTTGATTACAACAACATTCACTTTATGATGCTCAATACCAACGATACCGACGAAAACGGACTTTCCGAAGCACAGCTCAAATGGCTCAAACGCGATGCCAAGAGAACTGCCGCAAGGTGGAAAATCGTGGTGCTTCATAAAGCAACATACTCCAACGGCTCGCATTTTGATGATAAAGATGTTGTCGGTATGAGGGAGCAGTTCGCTTCGCTTATGCCGCAGCTCGGTATTGATATGGTACTGCAGGGGCATGACCATGTGTATCTGAGAACGGGCGCTATGAACGGCAACGAAATCGTTGAAATCGAAACCACCGAAACCACTTATAAATCAACCGTTTATGAAACCATGACCGATGTAAACGGTACGGTTTACGCTATTACGGGCGCTTCGGGCTGCAAGAATTACACCGCAAAGAGCAATGCGCAGACCGACGAACTTTTCCCGAGAGCAGATGTTATTGTGAACTGCTCCACCCCTGTATTTGCAGGCATAAGAGTTGACGGCAGCACCCTTTACTACGATGCCTATACGCTCACAGACGGCGAAGCAGAAAAGATAGACAGCTTTGCACTTCATAAAGACGGCACGCTCGGCGATGCAGACGGCGACGGCTTCTGCGACCTTCGCGATGTAAATGCAGCGCTCGAAATGGCGGCAGGTATAACCGAAACCACCGAAACCGCTTTGAAGCTCTGCGACTTTGACTGCAACGGCGTTATCACTACGGATGATGCGCGCAGACTGCTCAGGTACGTTTCAAAAACAGCTTAAGTATTTAAATCCCGCTTCTGCGGGTTTTGAAAGGAAATGATTTAATGGACAAAGTACGTTTGGGTATTATCGGTGTCGGTAATATGGGTTCGGGTCATATCAACAATTACCTTGATGGTAAACTACCCGAAATCGAAATTACCGCAGTTGCCGATATTAACTCCGAAAGACTTGACTGGGCGAAGGAAAAACTCCCCGGTGTCAAGACATTCTCAAACGAAGCCGACCTTATGGATTCGGGTGAAGTTGATGCGGTGCTTATTGCAACCCCCCACTATTTCCACCCGCCTTACGCTATCGAGGCACTTGAAAAAGGTCTGCATGTTATGAGCGAGAAGCCCGCAGGCGTTTACACAAAGCAGGTGCGCGAGCTTAATGCCATTGCCGATAAAAGCGATAAAATCTTCGCTATTATGTTTAACCAGAGAACAAACTGCCTTTACAGAAAAGCACACGAGCTTGTGCACAGCGGCAAATTCGGTGAATTAAAGCGCGTTACCTGGATAATTACCGACTGGTACAGAACTCAGGCTTACTACAATTCGGGCGGATGGCGCGCAACCTGGGCAGGCGAAGGCGGCGGCGTACTTCTTAACCAGTGCCCCCACCAGCTTGACCTCTGGCAGTGGATATGCGGTATGCCTTCAAAGATCACCGCGGTTTGCCACGAGGGCAAATGGCATAATATTGAGGTTGAGGACGATGTTATGATTTACGCCGAGTACCCCAACGGCGCTACCGGCTCATTCATAACCACTACGGGCGATTTCCCGGGCACGAACAGACTTGAAATCACTCTTGACAAAGCTAAACTTATCTGCGAAGACGGCAAACTTACCGTTTACGAGCTTAATACCCCCACATCCGAGTTTACCGCTAATTCCGATAAAGGCTTTGCTTCCATTGAATATGAAAAATACGAAGCCGAGCTTGACGGCAGAAACGAGCAGCATGTTGAGGTAGTCAATAAATTTGCTGCCGCAATTCTTCGCGGCGAGCCGCTTGTGGCGAAAGGTCAGGAAGGTATAAACGGCCTTATGATTTCCAACGCCGCATTCCTTTCAAGCTGGCTCGGCAAAGCAGTCGAGCTTCCCGTGGATGAAGACCTCTATTACGATATGCTTCAGCAGAAAATCAAGAACTCTACCTTCAAAAAGGAAGTCAAGGAACAAATCAACGAGGATATGAGTTCCACATATTAAATTATCTTTTAGTTCGGAGAATACAGATGAAATCGATTTTTGAAAAACACCGTAAAATTCTTGCGTTTGCGCTTTCGCTGCTGCTTGCGGTTTCGCTTGCGGTTTGCGCTTCGGCAGAACGCGAAATTATAATCGTGGATTTTGAAGAAACCACCGCACAACAGACAGAGCCTGTTACAGAGCCTGCGACGGAGCCGCAGACCGAACCGTCTACCGAAACTCCCACAGAGCCGCAGACCGAGCCTGTTTCGCAACCGGCAACGGAACATTCGGAGCAGCATTCGGAAAAAACCACCGAAAAACCGACCGAGGCACCTACCGCAAAGCCGACTGAGCCACGCGAGGAGCCGGGTACGGTAACACCTACCGCAAAGCCCACGGAGCCGCCCACCACAAAGCAGAGCTATATCTACATACCCACCATAAGACCTCCGCAGGAGCAGGAGTATGAGGAGGAGACCGAGCCGGAGCTTGAGGACGGTGCATTTTATGTTTACCTTGAACTCAACAACTCCGAGCCGCGCCTTAAACACATTCTTAAGGAGCCGGGACTTGTACCCGAGCCGGATGAGCCGGCAAGGGAGGGCTACGTATTCGACGGCTGGTATGCCGATGAAGAATTTACTACCTCGTGGAATTTCTTTACGGATACCGCTTATGAGGGTACGGTGATTTACGCAAAGTGGATTGCCGATGCAAACACCGTGGAATATGCCGTAAATGTGGTGCAGACCGCAGGCGGTACATTAAAGGTGCATCCCGCAAGGGCTCGCGCAGGCGAAACAATAATAATCACCGCATCCCCCGAGGACGGCAAGCGTCTTGTATTCGGCAGTGTGACCGTAAACGGAGAGTCAACGCAGGTGCTTAATTTTATAATGCCTGCAAAGGATGTTACCGTGCAGGGTGTATTTGAAAATATTCCCGTTGTCACCAAAGAGGAAAAGGATTATTCCAAAATGTTCTATGCTTCGCTGAGCGTGATTATTATACTTATAATAGTAAGCGCGGCGGTGGTCATAAGGCGCAAAAGAATATTCAAAGCTATGGAAAATGAAGAATTGCCGGAATGGCACGATGAAACCGCCGTTGTAGAGGCAGGTTTTAAGGGTGGTCAAAAGGTAAAAGAGGAACAACCCTCCGAAAATGAATTTGACCCGACGGTGTTTAATGATTTAGACGATTGACCTCCGAATTCTGTATTTTCCGCTGACAGACTGAATTTAAAAAATAAGGTTGTGACGAATCGGAATGTTCGTCACAACCTTTTGCTTTGTGATTTTAATCTAAATTTCTGTCAAGATTAACAAGGAAATCCTGAATATTCGTAACTATTCCCGTAACCGAAAGCGAGCCGCGGTCGTGCAGCTTGTTTACCGCAAATTCCGAGATATCCACACTGTAAATGTAAACGGGGCGTATCTGTCCGTTCACCTCGCAGTATGATGGTGTCATATTGCCGGTGGCTATTGTGTGCAGTTGTGTTGCCATGGCAATTACGGTGGTTGCCTTTTTTGTGTGCTCGCGCATAAGATTTTGCGAATCGTAAACATTGTGCGTGACCTCGGGCAGGGGACCGTCATCGCGTATGGAGCCTGCAAGCACATAGGGAATGTGCTTCTTCGTAAGGGCGTGCATAATGCCCGTATCCAACTCATAGTGCTCTAAAAATTTTTCAACAGAGCCGCATTTGCGCACAAGGTTTATGGTGTGCAGATGATTGTAGTGCCCGTTTTTCATCAGCTTTTTTGTGTAAATATCCTGACCGAGCCCGGTGTGGAAAAGTGCGGCTTCAAGGTCGTGCGTGGCAAGCGCGTTGCCTGCAAAAAGTGCGTGACAGTAGCCTTTTTCAATAATACTTGCCATAGCGTTGCGGCTGTCGTTATCAAATGCGCAGGCAGGACCCATAACCCACACTATGTGACCGTTGTCGCGGTCATTTTTGAGTATATCGTAAAGCTTGTCGTATTCCCTTGAAAACGAGGTTTCGCGCGAGTGACCCGTGCGGAATGCAAAAACGCTGTCGTTTTCGTCAGCTTCTTTGGGCTCAATAAAGCAGTCGGCATTTACAAAAACACCGGTCGAGCCGTCATCGCATCTGCCGACTACAACATCGTCGCCAATCTGAACGCGGCGCGGCTCGATTACGCAGGGCTCGCCGTCTTTTATGACAATGACGGAATCCATACGGCTTTCCTTAAGCATTTTCCATTCGCCGTTTATCTTAACATACTCGGGGAAAATGGTGGTGGCATAAAAATTTTCGGGCAGGTAGCCGTTGCCCGCCTTTTCGGTAACTGCATCCGGTGCGGATATAAAAGGCTCTTTACTGAAATCGGGAGCAATATATTCGGGGAATTTCATATTTAACAATCCTTTCGTTTGATACTTACATTATACCGATTTATATTCTGTATTTCAATACTTTAAAAATGCGTTGACAAAATTCTTATACATATTTATAATAAAACCATAATTTTTCGGGTGATGATTATGAGAGTTAAAAGGAAAAAACACGG
>JAZUJG010000276.1:0-1846 GCA_045642645.1 Acutalibacteraceae bacterium
GCCGATGCCGCCGCTTTCGGACAGTATGAGCGGTCCGCTTGAAGAAATACTTGCACTTTACAGAGGTTGAATATGAGCGTTACCGATATATTGAAAACTTATTCTGCAGAGCTTAAAGCCGAAATCGGTGCCGAAGCATACAACAAGCTCGGCATCTATGCCGCGGCGCTGCGCGAATGGAACGAAAAAGTCAATCTCACCGCCATAACCGATGACGAGGGCATAGCCGTCAAGCATTTTCTCGATTGCCTGAAAATTTTCGACTGTGTGAGCATCCCCGACGGCGCATCGCTTATAGATGTGGGTACGGGCGCAGGCTCCCCCGGTCTTGTGATAGCCGCCGTTCGCCCCGATTTAAAAGTCACGCTGCTTGACTCCACCGGCAAAAAGCTCAAAGCCGTGGAGGATATTGCCGCGAGAATGGGCGTAGATAATGTAAGCTTTGTGCACGCAAGGGCGGAGGAGGCGGGAAGGCTCCCCGAGTACCGCGAAAAATTCGATTTTGCCACGGCGCGCGCAGTGGCGGAATTAAGGGTGCTTCTGGAATATGCAGCTCCGTTCGTTAAAAAAGGCGGCACATTCGTTTCAATGAAGGGCTCCGCTTCGCAGGAGGAAATCGACGGCGCAAAGCAGGCGTTTGCCGTTCTCGGCACAAAAATCGAAGCGGTAAATACCTTTGAATTACCTAACGGCGACAGCCGTGCCGTAATTACCGTAAAAAAGATATCGCAGCTTTCGCCAAAATACCCGCGACCGTCTGCACAAATATCAAAAAAGCCCTTATAATTTAACAAAACAAAGCATTTTCAGTCGATTTAGCGCGACCGAAAATGCTTTATTTTTTATATGCGCAGTGGTATATTGTAGTCAAAGAGAACGGACAGGCAATAAAATCAGGGAAGGATAATTTATGATAAAAACTTCATCCAAAAACAAAGCCAACTGTCAGATTCAGCTTATTGCCCACGAAGCGATTTTACCCAATCCCCGTCAGCCGCGAGTAAGGTTTGACTTTGACGAGCTGGAGGGACTTGCCACCTCGATACGCACAAGCGGTATGCTCCAGCCCATAAATGTCAGGTTGCTCGACGACGGAAAATACGAGCTTATTTCCGGCGAGCGCAGACTCAGGGCGGCGCGTATGGTCGGTATGGCGAAAATCCCGTGCGTAGTGATGAATGTAAGCGATGAGCAGTCCGCACTCTTTGCACTTATTGAGAATGTGCAGCGGCAGGACCTCGATTTTTTTGAGGAAGCGGTCGCAATCGAAACGCTGCTGACCGTTTACGGTATGACGCGCGAGGAGCTTTCGAAAAAGCTCGGCAAGTCGCCGTCGGCAATATCAAACAAGCTGCGGCTTTTAAGGCTGCCCGAGGATATGCGCGAAAAAATCGCGGCGGCGGGGCTTACGGAACGCCACGCGAGAGCACTGCTCACCCTGCCGGATAATTCATCGCGCGCAAAGGTGCTTGATATAGCCGCCGAGCGCCACCTGAATGTGAGCGAAACCGAAAAGCTCATAGCCGATATTCAGCGCCGCAGGCGCAAGCCAGGCAAAATGCAGCCGAAAACTTACAAGGATATGCGGATATTCCTGAATACGCTCAATCACGCCGTAGATACCATACGCAAAGCGGGTATCGAAGCCGATACCGCGCGCAGCGAAACCGACGAGTATTTTGAATATGTTATTCGCATTTCAAAGCCCGAGGATATAAATGTTGCCGCAGTAGTTACGGTATAATCTCCGAAAGGAGTTTATATAAAGCCATATCTTTCTCTTTCACACCCCACATCCACAAGCGAAGGGACCTTGCCTTACGGCAGGGTCTCTTTGCTTTATTGA
>JAZUJG010000277.1:0-10879 GCA_045642645.1 Acutalibacteraceae bacterium
GGGATATACTGTGAGACGACCTTTTTACCCACACGGTATTTCAAATAATAATATACATTATCGCCGTTTTTCGTCTCCGCAAGCGTTCCTTTCGGAAGTTCCGTAAGACGGCTTTCGTATTCACTGAGCATATATTCAATTCGCTGTTTCTCTTTCTGTACCGTCTCGGCAATCAAAGTCATCTGTATCACCCTTTACCATTATACACAACAAATCGAAAAAAATCAATAATTGTTGTGCAATTCACAAATAAAGATTTGCCGAATCATAATTCTATATGCAAATACAACAATCATACTTTTCGTTATAAGTCGAAAAAGTGGGCAAAATTCGGTACTTATTTCGATATAAGTGTAATGATTTACGGAATTTCCGTAATCGAATACGAACGGCTTGAATATGATGGGGCGAATTTTTCTTACTTATAGAATGCAATCCAACTGTGAACAAATTCTCCGGGTTTTCCGAAGAGATTGACAGGCTTTCCGTCGTTGTTCCGATACTTGGAATAACTGCTTTTGCCACCCATATCCAGATAGACGGCTTTTTTGACGCCTAAATCCACAACCGACTGAATATACTCGTCATATTTCATGGGAACAATGCTTTCTATTATGCAGACTCTGCCATTTAGTTCTGCAAGCGTACGGAAACAACGCAACTTTCCCATTCTTATGCTCATTGCCTTTCCGTCCCATATAGTCATAAACTGCTCAAATCCGTCTCCGCCATTCTCTGCCGTCAGCTTTATGGCTTCATCGGGATCATCAAAGACGAAATGTGCCTGACCGTCATAAAATGTGAATGCACTCAGACCGTCCTCCTCGGCACCTTCATAATAAATCCCGTCCTGCGCATGGTCACCCACCACATTCTCATGGCGGAATTGAAACTCCTCTTTCTTAAAAAATGCGGAAGTAGCAAAATAAGTAAGACTGTCATCCTTCATAGATGGGCAGTTATCGAATACGGCAGCTATTCTTTGATATTGCGGGAAAAGGATATAAAGATCATCGGTTTGAAAAACATAACAGTTCTCCGCATTCTCTACAGCTTCCATATCAAGCGCGGAAATGTTGCCGGAGGCATCCGCTTTTAGAACGGCATGAAACTGCGACGCCATCGTTAAATACAAATATACGGCCGCACCGATCAAACACAATGTACTGATTCGGATAAGAAACAGCAACAGGCGCAAAAAGCGGTTTTCGGGTGTACGATTCGCCAACAGATACCAGAAAAGTCCCGTAACCTGCACAGCGGTCAGCGCCAAAAAGCCGCAATTCACAATAGGTGGTACGCCGCGAATCAGCAAAAGCATAGTCAGGCAAAAAATGCACAAAAGCATTCCGAACAAATGGGCAAGAGCATAATATGAATTTTTCTTTGTGTTCATACTTGGTTTTCCTTCTTTTATTTTTTTGAAAATGCCTGTCCGTCCACCGTCAGTACCATATCACAGCAGGCAATAAGGATGAAAAGACACAAGTCGGAAAGGTAGGAAACCGCATCGGCAAGTTGCAGGGAAACCAGATCGCCCATCAACCATCTTTCCGCTGTCATGGTCAAAAAACAAAGGAGCAACAGAACGATTGACGCCTGATTCACTTCCATCTTCGTCCGGCTGCTGACTTTACCTAACTGAATCGTAAAATGGTTGGAGGTAACGATCAACATCATAAATGCCACCATAATGTAGCCGGAAAAAAGCATACAGAAATACAGACCTCTTGAAACGATCCCATCCACGCCAAGCTGCAGCACCTGTTCTATCAAATAAAGGTAACGGCAGAGTTCCAGCAGCAAAACAGCACCCGTAATACCGCTGAGATGAATTAAATTTTCCATTCGATATACCACGATCAGCCCGGCACAAAGAACCGTACACAAAAGAGGGATCGCCGCACGGAGAACTGTCAGTTGTGTGTATATCGCCATCAGAACAACACTTGAAGGTAAAAGGACAATTGCTGCTATTGCCGCAGCATAAAAAGTTTTTTTACCGAGAAACAACATACGGTAACGGATCATATTATTGTACCATTTTTCCTGATTTCCCTTTGAAGAAGTTTCGGCTATTTTTTCGTTAGAAACAAGTTTTATCGCCATTACAGCTCCTCCAATTCAAGATGAATATTATCTTCCGCCATCACGCCTTTTGTCTTTTTGATGATTTCAAGCGGCTCATAAGAATCAATATTCAAGACATTCAAATATTCTTGAATGCCTGCTCTGCTTTCGGGGATACACCGTTCCTCAAGAAAGCTCTCAAAATCCGAAAAATCGGGATTTTTGTTGTTTCCGAACGGCGTTTTCATACAGTTCTTTGTATAATCCTCGTGTTTTACCGTCTTATCCGTCAAGTCGGCACAAATCACGGAACACAGGTCATCGCCGTCAAAAACGCTTAACTTGATAAGCTTATGACCGAGTGCCTTTTTGCCTCCGATAAATTCACTCAAACTTTCTTGCGGTTTCACGGTAATGCTTTTCCCGTCAAAGCAGAGTTCTATATCTTTATGCTCTAAATCCATTTCGTTTACCCATTTTGACGGTATTGAGATTTTATAAGTTTTTGAGCCTTTGCCCGCAGTACCGCCCGCCGAGCCGACAATCAGTTTTGCCTTTCTCGTTTCCATATCATCACCGTTAAAAACATATCACATTCGTTACGAATAGTCAATGTTTTTGAAAAGCATAATCTATATAAAAACTCCCGCGCCGAAAGTGTAAATTTTCAGCGCGGGGTTATTTTTATTCTTTAACAATACTGTACACCGCAGTAACCGTGCGCACAGCCGCGTAGCCTATAAACGCCGCTGCGGCAACCGTTTTCAAGGTCTGTGCCGCCCTATATGTGTGCAGCACCGAGCTTGCCGCGGTCAAGGCTTTTATACAGCGTTGTGAATTTGTCATATCCGTTTCACGCCCCTTTCAGCAGCACACCGTGAGCGATTCCCGGAATGCTTTCGCCCTGCAGCGATGAAGTGGGTGAAAGCAGCGCACCCGTACCCACAAAAAGCACATTTTCGAGCTCCCCTGCCGCAATTTTATTGAGTATATGCGAGCACACAACCGCGGCGCTGCAGCCGCAGCCCGAGCCGCCCGAGTGCACATCCTGCTTTTCGCGGTCAAAAATCATCATACCGCAATCGTTCTGCACGGCGGAAATATCAATACCGCTGTCCGCTTTGAGCACCTCGCGCAGCAGCTCGCTGCCCGTAAAGCCGAGGTCGCCCGTTAAAATCATACCGTAATCCTCCGGCTTCGTATCCGTATCGCGCAGGAATGCGGCTATTGTATCTGCCGCGGCAGGTGCCATGGCTGCACCCATATTGGCGGCATCCTTTATGCCGAGGTCAACTATTCTGCCGATTATCACATCCGAAATATACGGCTTATTTTCGCCGTTTGCAGTTAAAACCGCCGCGCCCGCACCCGTTACGGTCCACTGTGCCGCCTGCGAGCGCTGACCGCCGTATTCAAGCGGCGTTCTGTATTGCCGTTCCGCGCTGCAAAAATGCGATGATGCCACGCACAGCATATTTTTGAATGCGCCGCCGTCGGTCAGCAGCGCCCCGAGTGCAAGCGACATAGCCATTGTGGAGCAGGCGCCGTACAGTCCCGCAAACGGAATACCCGTTTCGCGCATGGAGAACGATGTGCCTATACATTGATTCAGCAAATCGCCGCCCATGGCAATATCGAAATCCTCAAACCTCAACCCCGCCTTTTCGACTGCGCAATTCACAGCCGTTTTCTGCAGACGGGTTTCAGCCTTTTCAAAGGTCTTTTCACCGCAGAATTCATCTGTAAACACCTTATCAAACGCCGCGTTCAACGGGCCCTCGCCCTCTTTTTTGCCGACTGCCGCCGCCCACGAAACAAGCGACGGCGAATTTTCAAGATGTATTACCGATTTACCTTTTCTGTATGCCATAACGCACCTCAATAAAGCTTAAAAATATACACTATAAGTCCGTAAAGGCTCGCAGAGCCGCACCCGTACACAATTACGGGGCCTGCAAGATTGAACATTTTTGCGCCCGTGCCGAGTATTCTGCCCTCGGCGCTGAATTCCATTGCGGGCGACACCACCGAATTTGCAAAGCCCGTAATCGGTACGGCAGTACCCGCGCCCGCCCTTTTTGCGATTTTATCAAAGATGCCCGTACCCGTAAGTATGGCGGTAATCACTATAAGCGTTACCGAAACACAGAGCTTCACTTCGTCGTCGCGCAGCGTTGTCAGCGAGTAAAGTGTTCGCAACACCTGCCCGAAGCAGCATATACTGCCGCCGAAAATGAAGGCGTTAATGCAGTTTTTCACCGTCGGCGATGACGGCGTTTTCTCGCTCACAAGTTGTGCATATCTGTCTTTATCCATAAAAAATCCCCCTGCGAAAATCACTTACAATAGTGTTTCCGCAAGGGGTGTTATTATACATATTTATATTTTCATGAGCGAAACCGCCGCGCACACGAACGGCACAAACACAAGCCCCGGTAAAAGATTTGCGACCTTTATTTTTGTTATCTTCATCAGGTTGAGCCCGAGCGCGATTATCATTACCGAGCCTGCGCAGATAAGCTCCGCAACCGCAAAATCGCTGAGGAATGTGCCTATTCCCATTGCAAGCGCCACAAGCGCGCCCTGAAACACAAGCACAAATGCGGCTGACACAAGCACCCCTATACCGAGGCTCGCGCCGAGCATTGCCGCCGAAATCAAATCAAGCACCGATTTTGTGTAAAGCATCTGATTATCACCGGAAATTCCCGCGTTCATAGAGCCGACTATTGTCATTGAACCGACACAGAATAAGAGCGAAGCCGTTACAAATCCGTTAGAAAAGCTTGATTTTTCGCCGTCCGTTTTTGAGTTTTTCGCGAATCTGTCACCGAGCTTTTCGAGCTTCGAGTCAATATCAATAAGCGTGCCGACTATTGTGCCGAGCACCACGGATATTATCATAACAAGCTGATTCTGCCCCTTTATGACGCCGCCGATACCTATCGCGACCGTACAGAGACCTATGGATTTCATCACCGCATCGGTCAGCTTTTCCGGTATGGCTTTTTTAAGCAGCAAGCCCACAAGCGCACCGATTATTACGGTGCCGGTATTCACAAGCACGCCGCTGAAGCACTTTAATATGTCAGTCAATCTCAACACCCCCGAACAAGCTCCACGGATATTTCCCGAAATCCGGCAGCGATGTATATACAGTCTTTTCGCCGCTGTCAGGCTCAAAAAAGGTTATGCGGTACGAATGCAGCGCAACATCGCAGTTTTTATCCCTGCCGCCGTATTTGCCGTCGCCGCACAACGGCGTTTTGCGGTGCGAAAACTGCACGCGTATCTGGTGAGTTCTGCCCGTGTGCAGCTTCACGCGCACAAGCGAGCGTTCGCCGCCTGCAAGAACGGCGTATTCGAGCGAAGCATCCTTTACGCCCCTGCGCATTCTGTCCACAACATAGCTTCTGTTTTTCGCAGAATCCTTGAACAGCAAATCCTTGTAAATGCCGCTTTTCTCCTGCGGCTCACCCTCAAGCACGGCAAGGTATTCCTTGTAAAACCTGCCGTTCTGAATATCGCGCGACAAATCCGCCGCTGCCTTTTTTGTGCGCGCAAAAACCATAACGCCGCCCACATTTCTGTCAAGCCGGTGCAAAAGATGAATTTCGCCGTATTTTTCGGAAAGCAGCGCCACCATACCCTTTTCGCCGTTCTGAGCATCCTCGCTCAATATGCCGACGGGCTTTTCGCAGACGATATGGCTTTTGCTTTCGTAAATGATTTTAATATCCGCACTCATCAGCTTATCATTTCGTCGAACTGCGCTTCGGTAATAACGGTTACGCCGAGCTCGTTCGCCTTTCTTAATTTGCTGCCGGCTTCCTCGCCCGCAAGCACATAAGTGGTTTTAGCCGAAACCGAGCCCGAAGCCTTCCCGCCGAAGCGTTCAATAATATCGCTTGCTTCCTTGCGGCTGTATTTTGCGAGAGTGCCCGTAAGCACAAATGTCATACCGCTGAAGCGGTCATCAACATTTTCCACAAGGTTTTTCATATTCAGTCCGAGTTCTTTAAATTCGGCTATAAGCTCCCTCGTACCGGGAGTTGAAAGCGACTTGTAAAGCGTGTCGGCAGAAACCTCGCCGAAGCCGTCGATTTCGAGAATCTCCTCTTTGGTCGCATTGAGTATGGCATCCATATTGCCGAAATGCGTTGCAAGCAGCTTTGCCGCCTTTGCACCTATATGCTGAATGCCCAGGCCGTAAATCAGGCGGTAAAGGTCATTTTCCTTTGATTTTTCAATGGCATTGAGAAGGTTGAGCGTGCTTTTTTCGCCCATTCTTTCAAGCGAAATAAGTTCAATGGGGCTGAGCCTGTAAATATCCGAAGCCTTGCCGATGATTTTCTCCTTCACCATTTCGGTAATGACGGCTTCACCGAGGCCCTCAATATCCATAGCATCGCGCGAGCAGAAGTGAATAAGCCTGCGCAGAAGCTGTGCGGGGCAGTCGGGATTCACGCACCTTATGGCGACTTCATCCTCCACACATACCACCCTGTCGCCGCAGGCGGGGCAGATTTCGGGGTACGTAAATTCGGGATTTTCGCCGTTTGAAGCGGCAACATTCACGACCTCGGGAATGATATCGCCGGCTTTCCTCACGGTTATGGTGTCGCCTATGGCAATATGCTTTTCGCGTATGAATTCCGCATTGTTGAGCGTAGCGCGCGAAACGGTTGTGCCTGCAAGCGTGATCGGCTCAAACACCGCGGTAGGCGTGAGCACGCCCGTTCTGCCTACGGCAATCTCAATATCGAGCAGCTTCGTCTGCTTCTCCTCGGGCGGATATTTGAACGCGACCGCCCATTTCGGATATTTTGCGGTACTGCCGAGTTCCTCGCGCATAGAAAAATCATCGGTCTTAATAACCGCGCCGTCAATATCAAACGAAAGCTCGCCGCGCCTGTCACCTATGCCGTTTATGCGCTCAATTGCTTCGTCAATGCTGTCGCAAAGCGTGTATTCGGGTATGGTGGTAAAGCCGAGCTCCTTAAGATAATCATGCGACTGCTTGTGCGAGGTAAGCTCCCTGCCGCCCTCTTTCTGCTGAATGTTGAAAACAAAAATATCCAGCTTTCTGCCTGCGGTGATTTTGGGATTTTTCTGCCTTAAAGAACCGGAAGCCGCGTTGCGCGGATTTTTAAACGGCTTTTCTCCGTTGATTTCCTGCTTTTCCACAAGCTCCTCAAAGCTTTTGTGCGACATATACACCTCGCCGCGCACCTCAATAAAGGGTATATCCGTTTTGAGCCTCAGCGGCACCGAGCGAATTGTGCGCACATTGGGCGTAACATCCTCGCCGGTAACGCCGTCGCCGCGCGTGGAAGCGCGCACAAGCTCGCCGTTTCTGTATTCAAGCGAGCACGAAAGCCCGTCGATTTTCGGCTCCACAACATATTTCGCATCGGGGAATACCTTGCGCACCCTGTCATCGAATTCGTGCAGCTCCTCCGCCGAAAACGCATCCTGCAGGCTTTCCATTTTGACCTCGTGAGTGACCTCCTCAAAGGTGTTGTCACTTCTGCCGCCGACTCTGTGCGTAGGCGAAGCAGGTGAAAGCAACTGCGGAAACTCCTCCTCAATAGAAGAAAGCTCGCGCATCATCATATCGTATTCGTAGTCGGAAACATCGCTTTCGTTGCCGACATAGTATTTTTCTATGCAGTCGTTGAGTATTGCGGTAAGCTCCGCCGCTCTCTTTTTTGCCTGTTCAAATTCCATATTTCTCTGCCTTTCAAGCAATCAATAGTGTACCTGATACCGTTCAACAACGGGTTTAAGCGTGTCAAGGAATGATTTTTCGCCGAATGTGTTGAATTTGAAAAACATCGCCTGACTGCCGCCGGAGGTAATTGCGGTAAGGTGCAGCCTGCCCTTGCGGTCGCCCATAAGCGTAACGCTCATACTTACTCTGTTCTGCCCGAGGTAGCTGTAACGCTCATACACGCGCACCGAGCAGTAGACCTCACCCATAGTAATGTTGCTGCCGTCCTCATAAGATGCCGAGATGCTTGATTCCTTAATGGTATTTTCAATATCGCTCCTGACGG
This sequence comes from Acutalibacteraceae bacterium, assembly GCA_045642645.1. Taxonomy (GTDB): domain Bacteria; phylum Bacillota; class Clostridia; order Oscillospirales; family Acutalibacteraceae; genus DTU089. Next base: position 8,130 of record JAZUJG010000277.1, read on the forward strand.
TGAAAAAATCCCCCGCGAGCTCGCAGTCTATCATTGCCATAAGTAACCCTCCTTTATTCTTAAAACAATATTAACACAATCCGCTTTAATTGTCGATAAATTTATTTAAGATTATTCCTTTATTTGACAAATAATGTAACTTAAACTATAATAATGCTGATTTGTTTACGGAGGTATATATGAAAACCAAAATCAAAACGGTCCTCACACTGTTTTTAACATTTTTAAAAATCGGCGCGTTCACCTTCGGCGGCGGCTACGCCATGATTCCTTTTATAGAAAAAGAGATTGTCGAAAAGCACAAGTGGCTCTCAAATGAAGATATTCTCGACATCATCGCCATAGCGGAATCCACGCCCGGACCTATTGCAATCAACTCGGCGACCTTTGTCGGCTACAAAATCGGCGGATTTTTCGGTGCGTTTTTCTGCACCTTCGGCGTGGTGCTGCCGTCATTCGCCATCATCTCGCTCATCTCGGTAGTGCTTGCAAAATTCAGCAGCAATATCTATGTGCAGTACGCTTTTCGCGGCATAAGGGCGGGCGTGCTTGCGCTCGTAATCAAAGCGCTTGTTTCAATGTATAAAAAATGCCCCAAAAGCCTGTTTTCATACATCGTTATGGGCACGGCATTCGTGCTGTCGGCAGTCGTGTCGCAGTTCTTTGAAATCAACACTCTTTTTATACTCATAGGCTGCGCGGTCGCAGGGCTTGTGTATTCACTCCTCGCAAAAAGGAGGGTGAATATTAAATGAACATTTTCCTTGATTTATTCATTACATTTTTCAAAATCGGCGCGTTCACCTTCGGCGGCGGCTATGCAATGCTCCCCCTCATTCAGCAGGAGGTGCTCAATCACAAATGGCTCTCGCAGCAGTCAATAGTTGATTTTATAGCCGTGAGCGAAAGCACACCGGGTCCGTTTGCCATAAATATTTCCACCTATGTCGGTATGGAAACGGGCGGATTTTTCGGCGCGGTGTGTGCAACACTCGGCGTTGTAATGCCGTCATTTATAATTATTCTCATAATCGCACGTGCATATAAGCAGTTTAAAAACAGCAAGGTCGTGGAGGGACTTATGACCGGCCTTCGCCCGACGGTTATCGGACTTATCGCCGCCGCTGTCATAACCATAGGCGCAACGGTGTTTGTACCTGCGGGCTTTGCGGGAATCGAGCTTACCGCATTTGCGATTTCGGCGGTTATTTTCGCAATAGCGGCGGTGCTCACACTCAAAGTTAAATTGCACCCGATACTTGTTATAGTGATTTCTGCCGTTCTCGGCATAGTTTCGGGCGTTATTTTCGGGTAAAATACCACATTGCACAAACAGCGTATGCGGTGTATAATCAATTTGTATTCACCAAAACCACTTGAAAAGGGTCGATATTATGAACAATGTTGCGGAATATTTCGGCTGCGATGTCTTTTCTGCTCCCGAAATGAAAAAGCGTTTGCCGGCGGAAACCTACGCCGAATTTGAAAGAACGCTCAAAGCAGGCCACCGTCTTGACCTTGCCACAGCCAATGTGATTGCAAGCGCCATGAAGGATTGGGCTATCGAAAAGGGCGCCACTCATTTCACGCACTGGTTCCAGCCGCTTACGGGCATCACCGCCGAAAAGCACGACAGCTTCATCTCCCCCACCAAAAACGGCGGGGTAATTATGGATTTTTCGGGCAAGGAGCTCATACAGGGCGAGCCCGATGCTTCGAGCTTCCCCAACGGCGGTCTGCGCGCAACCTTTGAAGCTCGCGGCTACACCGCGTGGGACCCTACTTCATTTGCTTTTATTAAGGATAATGCTCTGTGCATCCCCACCGCGTTCTGTTCATTCGGCGGCGAAGCGCTCGATGAAAAGACTCCCCTGCTGCGCTCTATGGAGGCTGTCAGCAAGCAGGCGTTAAGAGTTGTTAAGCTTTTCGGCAATGAGGATGTAAACCGCATCAATATCACAGTAGGTCCCGAGCAGGAGTATTTCCTTATAGACCGTTCCGTATTTGAAAAGCGCAAGGACCTTATATACACCGGCAGAACTCTGTTCGGCGCAAAGCCCCCCAAGGGTCAGGAGCTTGACGATCACTATTTCGGTGCAATCAAGCCGCGCGTTGCCGCATTTATGGCAGACCTTGATACTGCACTGTGGAGATTGGGCGTACTCGCCAAGACCGAGCACAACGAGGCAGCACCCGCACAGCACGAGCTTGCCCCCATATTCACCACCGTAAATATTTCCACCGACCACAACCAGGTCACTATGGAAACAATGCAGAAAATCGCCAAAAAGCACGGTATGATATGCCTGCTGCACGAAAAACCCTTTGAGGGCGTAAACGGCAGCGGTAAGCACAATAACTGGTCATTGAGCACCGACACCGGCGTAAACCTCTTTGAGCCCGGCGACACTCCGTATGAAAACGCTCAATTTCTGCTTTTCCTGTGCGCAGTTATCAAGGCTGTTGACGATTACCAGGATCTGCTGCGCATTTCGGTTGCATCCGCAGGTAATGACCACCGCTTAGGCGCACACGAGGCGCCCCCTGCCGTTGTTTCCATGTTCCTCGGCGAAGAGCTTACCGGTATTCTCGAAGCTATTGAGAATGACAAGCCCTACGGCGCGCGCGAAAAGGAGCTTTTAAAGGTCGGCGTCCACGTTCTGCCGCGCTTCCCGAAAGATACCACCGACCGCAACAGAACTTCACCCTTTGCGTTCACGGGCAATAAATTTGAGTTCCGTATGCTCGGC
>JAZUJG010000278.1:0-7263 GCA_045642645.1 Acutalibacteraceae bacterium
AGACGGAACGAGAATACTCGTTGATGACGGCGATGATATTATTCTGCTGCAATATGACCCGCTTGATGACGGTATGCCGGAATTCCTTGCAGACACCGAAAAGCTTGTACGGTTCAGAATCAAAAAAGACGATTTGAGAAATCTTGATTTTTCAAAAGTAACATTCTCAATAGAATAACAGAGGAGGTTTTGCGGTGCAGCTTCTGGAATCGGGTGAAATGTACCTTGAAACAATACTCATTCTATCAAAAAAGAGCGCAAGCGTGCGCTCCATAGATGTGTGTGAAGAAATGGGCTTTTCAAAGCCCTCGGTCAGCCGCGCCGTAACGAAGCTGAAAAGCGACGGCTACATAACCGTAAATAAAGACGGCTGCCTTACCCTGACCGAAAGCGGCAGAGCCGTGGCTGAAAAAATATATGAACGCCACACTCTGCTTACGGAATTCCTCGTAAGCCTCGGAATCGACCGCGAAACCGCCGCTTATGACGCCTGCAAAATAGAGCACGACATAAGCGACATTACATTCGATGCCATAAAAAATGCGGTTAATTGAGCTTTAACAGACCGCGCCGCACAAGGATACTGTCATTACCTATCACCACAATATCCTTCCAGTTTATTATAATTTCCTCACCTCTGCCGAAAAAGCCCCATATTCCTCTGCCGCAGAAAACCACAAGGTTTATAAGGCAGCCGGTACAACTGTCGATTTCCACATCCGTAACGCATCCTATACGGCAGCCGTCCTCCACATTTATTACATCCTTTGACCGAAGGTCTGTAACGGAACATTTCATAAAATCACCTAAAAACCGAATTCATTGTGTATAAACGAACAACGCGTAATCGTGCCGAGCCCGTATTTATGACGGAGATTGTCCTTGGTGCGTTCGAGGCGTTGTTCTTTTTCTCTTTTTATATGGTAGTCAAGGTCGAAAAGCGATATTTGCTCGCAGACATCGCCGTTATCCGTAAGCTTTATGCCGGTAACGGTTATTGCTCTTATAGGCTCTTTTTCAACACTTACATTCTCATTTATTATTTCGAGCGCACACCGCCGCAAATCGAATGAAAGGTCGGTCGGCGACGGAAGCTGCACCGAGCGCATAACGGTATTGAGCGAGGTGTCGCGTATGCCCACCTGCACGGCGGCACACTCCACGCTGTGCTTACGAAGCCGCGCCGCCACCTTGTCGCACAGAAAGAACACGCAGGTACGCACATCACGCTCGCTTGTGAGGTCGCGCTTAAAGGTAGCGCCGTTGCCTATTGATTTATATGCATCCCGGTAATTGCAGGGGTTTACCGGCGAATAATCCCCTCCGTTCGCGTAGCGCAGTATCACCTTGCCGTTTTCACCCATCAGGCGTTTGAGCACGCGCTCATCGGTAACGGCGAGGTCACCTATTGTAAATATTCCCACGCTGCGCAGTTTTTCGGCACTGTGCCTGCCCACCATAAACAAATCGCCCACGGGCAGCGGGTAAAGTAAATCCTTATAATTTTCGGGCGTTATTTCGGTAACGGCATCGGGCTTTTTGTAATCGCTGCCCATTTTGGCAAAAATCTTGTTATAGCTTACGCCTATGGAAACCGTCACGCCCACTTCGTTTTTTATGCGTGCGCGCAGCTCCTCGGCAATCTGCATACCCGTACCGAAAAGCATTTCCGAGCCGGTAACGTCAAGCCAGCATTCATCTATGCCAAACGGCTCCACGAGCTCGGTATATCCGCAATAGATATTGTAAATTCTTTCGGAAAACTCTTTGTAGATTTTATAGTGCGGCTTCACAACCGCAAGCTTCGGGCATTTTGCGCGCGCCTGCCATATCGCCTCGCCCGTCTGCACGCCGAATTTTTTGGCTTTTTCATTTTTTGCAAGCACTATGCCGTGGCGGTATTCGGGATCGCCGCACACCGCAAATGCACACTCGTTAAGCGACGGATCAAGCACCGCTTCGACCGAAGCGAAAAAGCAGTTGCAATCACAATGGAGTATCACTCTGTTCATTTTTACGCCTCTTTTGCAGAACATTTGTTCGTTTAAGTGCATTATAACAGAACATTTGTTCGTTGTAAAGGGGTTATTTTGGGTTTTTCGCAAATTTTCGATTTCAAAAATCGCCATCGGAAATTCTGATTATGTGTGCAAAACCTATTTCGCCGCAGGCTTTTGCTATGAGTTCTTCGCTTTCGCGGCAATCCGATGCGGCAAACACAAATGTTATACGGTCGAGCAAGTCGGTTATTGCCTCATCGCGAAAATCCCTTTCAAGCAGTTTTTCAAAAAAGCGCATACCGTAAACCGCGGCGCGTGCATCGCAGAGATTCACAAAGCACAGCACGCGCTTCGCCCCCCTGCCGGCTATGACTGCCGGAACACATCTGCCATCTGCAATTCTGCCGAATGAGGCGATATGCAGCTGACCGAATTTGCTGCCGAGGTACCCTATACATTCACGGTATTTTTCGTATGTAATGCTTTCAATATACAATTCTTTCATTTTTCCGTCCTCCTTATTACGAATATATGAAGAAAAAGCGGAAAATATTTACAAATAGCGGCATTTATGATTTAATACTTTGTAAGAAAAGATTTTCGGAGGTCTTTATGCTTATTCTCTGCATATTCGGTGCGCTGCTTTTTACTGCCGCCGCCGTGCTGATATTCAAAAAATCGAAAGGTCAGAAACGCGCCGTGCGCTTTGCGGCATTTACCGCCGCGGGTGCGGTCGTGCTCGCGCTCGGTTTGGAGCTTACGGTTTTCAATATAAACTTTTACACCTCACGCGGTTATGAGGAAACCGACCTTACGCCTTATTTCGCCGCCGAGCTTGAGGGCGACGGCGTTTACACCGTACCGAACGGCGACACGGCGGAATTCCCCGTAAACGCCGAAATTAAGAACATAAAGCTCGATATTGCCGCAAAGGGCGATGAAGCCGTGAGGGTGCGCCTTTACCTTACAGATGAAGCAAACGCCAACTACTTTTCCACACCCGAAAGGCGCGTTTACCCGAATGTTGAGGCATCGCACTATATCAATGTGCACACAGCGGGCAAATCGCAGAAGCTCGGTGTGCACCTTGAAAGCGCCGGCGAGGATATAAGCATAAAATCAATATCGCTGAATGTGAAAAGAGAATTTGATTTTTCGGCAATAAGAGTGTTGCTTTTTGCGGGGATACTTATGCTTTTGAGAATTTTTGCCCCCTCGTCACCTCTGTACAAAATGAAGCTGAGCGAGCGCGAATACACCGCAAAAACGCTTATACGCTCATTTATGTGCCTTGAATGTGCGGTAATAATCATACTCGGAACTGCAAACCCTGCATTTATCGGCATAAGAAACGGCGTTCCTGCGCGGCTCGGTATGCAAAACCACAATCAGTATGACGAGCTTGCCGAGGCTATACTTACAGACGGCAGGCTTTATATAGACAACGGCGATATCCCCGAATCGCTGCTTGATATGAAAAACCCGTACGATACCGTTGAGCGCTCACGCACTGCCGATGAAACCGGCGACACATACAGATGGGATGTGGCATTTTTCAACGGTCACTACTATGTATATTTCGGTATAGTGCCGCTGCTTATTATGTACCTGCCGTTCCGTGCGGTAACGGGCTCGCCGTTCCCCTCGTTCATAGGCGTAATGGTATTTGCCGCAATATTCGCACTCGGAGTGTTTATGCTGTTGAAGCACATAGCAAAAACGCGCTTCAAAAACATATCGGTCGGCACATTCCTTTTGGTATCGCTCGGCGCAATAAATTTCAGCGGAATGATATTCCTTGCAAAACGCCCCGATTTTTACTCGGTGCCGATTATGTGCGCGTGTGCGTTCACCGTGTGGGGCATATACTGCTGGCTTAAAGCGCTCGATACGGGTAAACACCGCAAGGCACTGTTCTTTGCAGGCTCGCTTTGTCTGGCACTTTCCGTAGGCTGCCGTCCGCAGAGCGTACTTGTTTCGGCGGTGGCTCTGCCGCTGTTCCTGCCGGAACTTTTCGGCGGCAAATTCAAAAAGAAAAAGGGTGTCACCGAGCTTTGCCTGCTCGCCGCACCGTATATATTTGTTGCCGCGGGAATTATGTATTACAATTACATCCGCTTCGGCTCGCCGTTTGATTTCGGCTCGGCTTACAACCTCACCACCAACGATGTTACGCGCCGCGGCTTTGTGCCCGAAAGAATAGGGCTCGGCATTTACACCTACCTTTTACAGCCGCCCTCATTTACGGCGGTATTCCCGTTTTTGCAGAAAGTGCAGTTAAGCACCAACTACGCCGGCATGACGATTGCGGAAAACTGCTTCGGCGGTCTGCTTGCAGTAACACCTTTTGCGTGGTTTATATTCGCGCGCGGCAGATATAAAAATGCACTCAAAAACGCAAAGCTTACCGCATTTACCGCAGTACTGCTGCTTGCGGGTACGGCACTCGTTATTGCCGATACCGAGGCAGGCGGTCTTCTGCAGAGGTATTTCAGCGATTTCGGCTACCTGTTTATGTTAGCAGCTGCGGTCGTAATATTTGCATTATGCGATTCCGCGCAGACGGAACACGAAAATTCACTACTTGCAAAACTCGTATATATTTCGGTTATTTTCTGCGTTTTTTACACTTCTGCGCTTGCATTTTCCGTATCAGATGTTACAATAGATATACAGAATCCGACAATGTTCGGCACACTCGCTCACATTGTGCAGTTCTGGCTTTAATTTGTGTGATTGGAGAAAATGATTATGGCACAACTCAAAAAATCAAGACTTTTCAAGACATTGGCGCTTATACTTGTTGTTATATTCGCAATCGGCTGCTTTGCCGCCTGCGGCAAGGGCGAGGAAAACGCCGACACCACCGAAGCCCCGACCGAAAAGCAGACCGAGGCTCCCGTTTCAGACGGCGTTATAAGAAACCCGCTCACCGGCGAGCCCGGCTACGATGCGGCACAGCTCAAGGCAAGACCCGTTTTCGTATCGGTTGAAAATCACCCCGAAGCAAGACCGCAGTGGGGCATCACCGAATCCGATATGGTGTTTGAAATGGTCGCAGAGGGCGGCATAACAAGAACTCTGCAGGTATTTGCAAACCCTGACAGACTGCCCGACAAAATAGGCCCCACAAGAAGCGCGCGCTACTATTTCGTTGACCTTGTTGACGGCTACGATGCATACTTCGTTCATTTCGGATGCAATACTTATGCAGAGGCAAATATTGCGGAATACGGCACTGCCGATATTGACGGCTACATTCACGGCGGCTATTTCCACCGCGATGAATCAAGAAATGTTGCTTTCGAGCACACCGCATACACCACCAAAGACGATGTCAAGGAAGCAATCGCAGACCTCGGCTACCGCACCGAAATCAAAGACGGTTACGCACAGCCCTACAAATTCAACGCTGAGCCTGTTGCACTCAGCGGCGGCGAATGCACCGAATACACAGTGGATTTTTCAAGCGATTACACTTACACATTCACTTATGATGCAGAAAACAATGTTTACCTCAGCCACCTCAACGGCGAAGCATTTTGCGGCAGCAACGGCGTTCAGCAGAGCTTTACAAATCTGCTTGTGCTTTACACTACCGTCAGCACACTTGACGAAGCAAATAAAACTGTCCGCCTCGGTCTTGACGAAGGCAGCGGCAAGTACATAAGCAACGGCACACAGATGGATATTACCTGGAAAAAAGGCAGCCACGGCGATATGCTTAAATTCTACGATGCAAACGGCGAGGAAATCGCACTCAACATCGGCAGAAGCTATGTCGGTATTGTAGGTAAATAAAACAGTATTCGGAAATATGCTGTGGCGAAACCGTCACAGCATTTTTTAATAACAAGGAGCGAAAATGGATTTTTCGAGGATTTTCAATTACGAAAAAGGTCTTGCCGCAAACAATGACCGTGAGTGGTTTCACAAAAATCACGCCGAATACGAGCAGGCAAAAAAAGATTTTACGGGCTTTGTTGACTTTCTGCGCTTCAGAATATGCGAGGAAGCACCCGACCTTGCGCCGAGCATAATGTACGCCGAGCCGAAAGAATGGCTCTACCGTGTGGCAAGGGATATGCGCTTTCACAAGAACGGGCCGCCGTACAATCCGGCATTCAGGGCATATATTTCGCCCGATAAAAAATCGTGGATGCCCGTGGGCTACTACATCCACCTGTTCCCCGGCTCATCACTTTTCGGCACGGGGATATGGTGCGACAGTACCGAAAAAATGAACGGCGTGCGCGATTATATTATTGAAAATTTTGAAGAATTTGAGACCCTTATGAAAAACTGCCCCATTCCGATTACGGGCAGCCGCCTTAAAGCCATGCCGAAGGGCTACTCGCCGGATGAGCCTGCCGCCGAATATCTTAAATTCAAGGATTGGGAGCTTATACTTGAAATTCCCGATGCCGATTTCACCACTTTTGACGAAACGATAGACCTGCTCGGCAGGTATGTGCGTCTGATGGAGCCGATGCGTAAATTCCTTTTAAGAGCCGCACAGGCAACAATGAGCAGGGATAACGAATTTGAGTGGTAAGAATCAACGAAATAACAACACAAAATAAGCCGCAAGGATATAGAAATCCCCGCGGCTTATAATTTTGCTCTTAATTCTCAATTTACAATTCTTAATTCACTTGATTTCCGCAATCGTTACGCCGTTTTCGCCCTCACCGAATGTGCCGAGGCGAAAGCTCTTTATACGCGGGTCGGATTTAAGGTATTTCTGTATGCCGGCTCTTAATGCACCCGTGCCCTTGCCGTGAATAATTGTGCATTCGGTAAGCCCCGAGCGCAGCAAATCGTCAAGGAAGCGGTCAAGGACTATAACCGCTTCATCCACCATAAGTCCGCGCAGGTCGCAGCGGTTGCTCACGCTCATTGTGGCGCGGCTTTCAAGCCCCGAAACCATACCGCCGACCTGCCGCTTCGGCTTATTTTCGGCTTTCGGCTTATCTATGAGCTTTAATGTGTTTTCCTTAACGCGCATTTTAAGCATTCCGGCGGCAATTTCCACATTGCCGTTTTTATCCGCCGCGGCGGTGACTGTCGCGTTTTTGCCTATGGATTTACAGTAGACCGTATCGCCCGCTTCAAGACTGCGCGGAAGGACATAGTCCTCATCGTCAATATCGTCAAGCACAGGGTTTACGGTATCGTTGATTGAATTGAGGTGCGCATTTACTGCGCTTTTCGCCCTGCGCGCAAGGTCCGAAGCATCCTTGGTCTGCTTCGCTTCTTTTTT
>JAZUJG010000279.1:0-3293 GCA_045642645.1 Acutalibacteraceae bacterium
GGCTACGGCGAATGCCATAACCCCGATGAAATAATTGCCGAATACGGCTACGATGCCGAGGGCGACCTTGAAAACACGCCCGATTCGGTATTCTGCGCACACGGCGGGGGATTCAATGTAAAGTGGGACAAGGTGACGGAATATATGCACCTTGAAAGCTGCCTGAAAAAGAAAACGGCCGACACAGTCGGCGTAAATGCGCGCAATTTCCACATAGACGACAAAGAGCTTGAAGCGATAATGGAGCGCGAGTTCGGCAAAGACAAGCACCCGTTTTACCGCTGGTCACACACCGCGCCGCGCGTGGAGGAAAAGCGCGTTTATGTAGAAAACAAGCGCCGCAAATACCTCATAATCGACGGTTACAATGTTATTTTTGCCTGGGAAAGTCTGAAGGACCTTGCGGAATACGACCTTGAGACCGCACGCACGCGCCTGCTGAATATAATGTGCGATTTCAGCGCATTCACACAATGCAATGTGATAGTGGTCTTTGATGCGTACAAGGTTCCCGGCAACCGCGGCAAAAGCTACACCTACAACAATATAGGCGTGGTCTTCACAAAAGAGCGCGAAACGGGCGACACATACATTGAAAAAACCGTCGGTGAAATCGGCAAAAACGAAAATGTGTGTGTGGTTACATCGGATAACTTGATTCGCCTTTCGGCTCTGCGCGCAGGTGTGCTCAAAATAAAAGCCACAGATTTTGAAAAAGAGGTCATAGCCTCGCACGGCAAAATGGAAAAGTTCCTTGAGGAACTCAACAGACCGCGAAATGCGAAAATCGGGGAATTTGTGAGCTTTACTAATGAATAACGAATTATGAATAATGAATAATTTCGGGGCGCAAAGCGCCGGATTATAGTTTTCGGTTTTCAGTTTTTAGTTTTCAAGTTTTTCGTTGCGAAAAGAAAGAATGAACGGAAATTTCCATTCGGTTTTTCAAAGCGTAAAATGGATGTGATCGGTACGGGCCGCACCCCGTGCCGCCCGGGTGAACTGCCGACGGCATTTTTTGCCTGAGGCAGTTCACAGTTTGAAATAACGCAAAACAAAAAAGCAACGCGGTTTACACGAAACTGCGTTGTTTGCCTTTTGCCCTGCGGGCAAACCGGGTGGCACGGGGTGCCACCCGTACGATTCGTTCTGTTTTTTCGTTATCAAAACCGTGGGGCAATTCCCGTCCGTTCTAAATTTTCGCGCAAAAAATCAAACAGCGCGATCTGTAAAAAACCACGCTGTTTTTTGAAAATTCTGAAAACTGAAAACCGAAAACTGAAAACTCATTTATCAAGCGCCGCCATTCTTTCGGCAACGGTGGTAAATCTGCCGTTTCTGACTGCCTTTACGGAGTCCTTAACCAACTTGCCTGCGCCTGCGAAAACGCCGCTGACTATGGCGCGGGTTTCGGTATCGAACGAACGCCACGCCTTTTTCATACCCTTATATGAGGAAATCGGGTGCCTTGAAACACCGAGCAGACCTCTCTGCCCTATCCCCTCCACAACGGCGGTTGCGACCTTTTCAAACTCGGCGGCGGCTCTGTCGCTCACGGTGCCGAAAATGCCTGCATACACAAGGTCACTGACCTTGCCGAGAGTATCAAGCTCGGCAATATCGTCAAGCTCGGAATTATCCTTTAAGCTCCAGGTCGAAATATCGTGCTGCAAGGGTCCCAAAAGGCGTTTGCTTTTGACAACTATGTAATCATCATCGTGGAAAAGCATAGTCCCAACCGCAGAAGCGCTCGGGAGAATGTGCCTGTACCTCGGCAGAAGTTCCTTATAGGCTTCACTGTTTATAAATTCGTAATTCCAGAAGCCGGGTCCGTCGTTATTATAAAGCAGTTTTATTCTGTCGCGCACCTCTTTTGAGCAGTAGAGTGCGGCGCATTGTGCCATATTGCCGCCCTTGGAATGACCGCAGACGATTATGTCGCCCTCGAATTTTGCGGCGGCTTTTTCAAGGTATTCCACGGCGAGCTTATGCGAGGGCGTGCCCTTTGTGGTGAGGATATCGGTATCCTCTTTCCAGCCGACAAGCGTATCGTCGGTGCCGCGGTAAATCACGACCACGGTACCGTCGGGCAGCAGCAGCGTGCCTGCGGCGAACTGAACGGCGGGAGTTACCGAAAATGTATCGGTAAAGCCCACGCATTTGATTTCGGCAAAGCGTTTGTGGCGTGCCATTTCCATCATCTGCACGCTTATGCCCTTGGGCAGCACAAGGCCGACGGCTATATGCCTGTTGCCGTTGTAGATATATGTTCTTCTGCACATTTCGTCAAATGGCATCGGCTCGGCATCGAAGCTGTCGGACACAACATTTTCAAATGTCATATACGAAATGCCGCAAAGAGCGATATTATCGGCATCGCAGAACGGTCTTTCGGTAAAAGAATCGTTACAGAAACGTTCGATATAATCCTTGGAATACATTATATCATCTCCGTAAATTTTATTATAGAATATTATCACTTTCGACAGAATTTGTCAATGTTCAGAAACCGAATTTACCCTCTAACAGTTTTATGAACAGTCCGCCCTGCACAGAACGGTGACGGAAGCCGACCATAGCGGAATTTTTGGTGTCGTACCAATCCGTCATGGGTACGCGGCTCGGGCTGACATCGTAGGCGCTCCAAAGCGGCGCGATGAACTCCTCGAACTCCGCCTTGTCGGGAGCGAGGCAGGCAGTCCACACGAGCCAGTCGGATTTTGTATAATTCTTGCGGTTGTCAAGCGGCATACCGAAGGTGTTTATATGTTTTTTGTTGCTTGCAAATTCGGAGTAAATTACGCACGGTGCGAAAAGTCCGGTGTTCCAGAGCTTATCCCACACGACATTGTATTTCATACTGTAAGTATTTTCTCTGTCAAACGCAAGGCGGAAGCTGCCGTCTTTATTCGCGGCGCGTTCTACCCAGCTTTGAGCCATTTCGCGTGCGACCTCTTTAAGCATTGCGCCGCTTTCGTCGCCCTTCATTTCAAGCACCTTTGCATAACCCATAATGCCCATTATCGCTTTAAGCGACAGGTTGCAGTTGTGCGCGAGGTGGGCTGCAAAATCGTCGGTGCAGAGCTGGTTTTCGGGATCGCTACCGAACTCGATAAGGTAATTCACCCACTGTGCGAGCGTATCGGCATACTTATCGAAAAACTCGGTATTGCCGTCAAGGAAAGCAATGTTCGCCATCATAATAAGCATATTGCCGCATTCTTCAACGGGCATCTGCTTTGTTCTGTACTCCTCCTCGGTAGCGGAGCGCCAGCCGTAGCGCTGACCGGTTA
>JAZUJG010000280.1:0-8284 GCA_045642645.1 Acutalibacteraceae bacterium
CGTGATTTTACCGGCACCGGAATACATCCTTGTGTAATCGGGCGGTAAAATCAGAATTTTTTCAAGGCTTTTACCCTCGACCGACTTTTTTACAAGTTCAAAAAGCTCGGCATCGGATATCACGCCGCTGCTTTCAATATACAAAAGCATCACCCGTTTCAAGTTATTTTCACACAGATTGATTTTATTGCAAACCGAGTTAAAAGTCAAGGCGGCAGCACAGTAAAAGTGCAGATAAACTGCGTCAATTTCTATTTATATTTTACAGTAATATTGAAATACTGCGAACTATGTGCTAAAATCAAACGGAAAATACCTTATAAGAGGTGCTTACAATGAAAAAGTTTATGGACAAAGATTTTCTTCTTTCCACCGAAACCGCAAAAAAGCTTTATGCCGCGTGCGAAAACGAGCCGATTTTCGACTGGCACTGCCACCTTTCGCCCAAGGAGATTTATGAAAACAAAGAGCCCGAGGATATCGCTTACCTCTGGCTTGCGGGCGACCACTACAAATGGCGCGCGGAAAGAAGCTGCGGCGTAAGCGAAAAATATATCACCGGCGATGCTTCACCGTACGAAAAATTCAAAGCATGGGCGGAGGTTATGCCCAACCTTATCGGCAACCCCCTCTACCACTGGACTCACCTTGAATTGCAGCGTTATTTCGGTATTTACGAGCCCCTTTCACCCGCTACCTGCGACAAGATTTGGAACGAAGCAAACGCCAAAATCAAAGCTGGCGGCTTCAAGCCGCGTGAGATAATCGAAAAGAGCAACGTAAAATTCGTATGCACCACCGACGATGCCGCCGACACGCTTGAATACCACAAGCTCATTGCTGCCGACGAAAGCTTCAAATGCAAGGTGCTGCCTGCATTCCGTCCCGACAAGGCACTTGCAATAGAAGCAGATGCGTACCTCCCGTGGCTTGCTTCACTTGAAAATGTCTGCGGCACAAAAATCGCAAGCTTCACAGAGCTCAAAGCGGCTATGCTTTCACGCATAAACTTCTTCGCGGAAATGGGCTGCAGAGCCGCCGACCACGGCATTATGGCTGTGCCGTATGCACGTGCCGATGAAAACGGACTTAACGCGATATTCGCAAAGCGCCTCAACGGCGAAGAACTTACCGAAACCGAAGCCGATGCCTACAAAACAGAGCTTTTGCTGTTCCTTGCAAACGAATATGCGGAGCGCGGCTGGGGTATGGAAATCCACATAGGCCCCATGCGCAACAATAACACACCGATGTTCAGAAAACTCGGCCCCGATGCCGGTTACGATTCAATCTGCGACCGCGGTATTGCCGAAAATCTTTCAAGGCTGCTCGATGCTATGCTCACCGACTACAAGCTGCCGAAGGTAGTGCTTTTCTGCCTCAACCCCAAGGATAATTACGTGCTCGGCACAATGCTCGGCAACTTCCAGAGCGACGAAGCCGAATCGAAAATCCAGTTCGGCTCAGCGTGGTGGTTCAACGACAATTACGACGGTATGAGAACGCAGATGCAGACTCTTATGAATCTCGGTGCGATTTCAAAATTCGTGGGTATGATAACCGATTCAAGAAGCTTCCTTTCATACACGCGCCACGAGTATTTCCGCAGAATACTGTGCGAGCTTCTGGGCGACCTTGTTGAAGAAGGCAAATACCCCGACGATATTGAGTTCCTTTCAAAAGTGGTCAGGGATATTTCGTTCAACAATGCCGTAAAATATTTCGGCGTATAACAGAGAGGTAAATAATATGAAAAAGTGTTTGGCTGTAATACTTTCAATAGTAATGCTCACCGGCATACTTTCGGTTGCCGCTTCGGCTGAAGGCCCCGCTTACGATATTTCGTTCGCAGTCGCCTCGGACCTGCACTTCTGTCTGCCCGAGGAAAGTCTTGAGTGGTACTCCGAGGACCCGGTTTTCGGCTACGCGAACAGACGCGCCGCAATGGAGAACGAAAGCGGACTTATTATCGATGAATTTCTCAATCAGTGCGCCGAAGCCGATGATGTTGAATTCGTGCTTATTTCCGGCGACGTTGTAAACGACGGCAGAACGGTGCTTGAACAGCACGAAATTATGGCGCAGAAGCTTGCCGACTTTGAGGATAAAACCGGCAAGCAGGTCTATGTCATAGACGGCAACCACGATATGGGCATCTACGGCGAGGGTACCTGCGTTTTCGGCGTGGAGCAGTGGAAGCAGATGTATGAACGCTTCGGCTATGACGAGGCTCTCACCGTTCGCGATGACGACTGCTCATACACCGCAGACCTCGGCGAAAAATACCGTCTTATTGCACTTGACAGCTGCAACCAGAAGGAATCCACCGAAGACGGTATGACGCTTGACAAAATCAACTGGGTGCTCGACCAGGCAAAGCTCGCAAAGCAGGCGGGCAGGCAGCCCATACTTATGATGCACCACAACCTGCTCGACCATCTCCCCTTCCAGAGAATTTTATCAAGGAATTTCATAGTAAAATTCCATTATTCAACCGCAGAGCTTTTTGCGGATGCGGGCATTAAGCTTGTATTCACGGGCCACGAGCATTGCTCGGATGCCACATCGTTCACAAGCGGCTACGGCAACACCATTTACGATTTCGCCACCACCTCGCTCACAATGTACCCGCTGCAGTACCGCGTGTTCAATATGAACGACGACGAAATCAAATATGAGGCGCGCACAGTCGATAAAATCGACACCGCCGCACTCAAAGAACTTGTGCCCGATTACACCGACGAGCAGCTTGCCGCCATGGATGCAGGTCTTAACGACTTCGCCAAGGAATACCTGAAAAACGGCGTTGAATACAGACTTGAACTCTCAATGAGCGAGGAAAAGCTCGGCGTTTCGCCCGACAGTATTTTCTATGACCTTGTTATGACGGCGGTCGGCGGTCTGCTTGATATCTGCAATATGCCGATTAACGGCGAGGGCGGCTCACGCGAGCTTGCCGCGCAGTACAGCCTTGAAATCCCCGAGTGCGATTACAAGGACGGCTGGGACCTTGCCACAGAGCTTGTAGCCGCGCACTACGGCGGCAGCGAAGCATTTATGCTTGACAGCACCGAAATAAAGACTCTGCTGAGACTTGTGGTACTTATACTCAGAACGGATTTCGCATCTATTGCCGACAACACACTGCTTGCCGCGGGCAATGCGATGTTTGAGCATTTCGGCCTTGCCCCCGTTGCCGACAAAATCACCCGTATGGCTTGCGAGGAATTCGGTGCAATAAGCAATGCCGATTACTTCATCCTTTCGGTCATTTCGCCCCTGCTTGTGAGCTTCGCGTGCGATGACGAGGTTGACGACAACAACGGCGTGCTTGAAGGCTGCGGCGCGGTTGAAATCGAGGAAGCACCCGATTACGGCTACCCCGAAAGCGTAAACAGCTTCATAGCTCTTATCGAAAAGATTCTTCACTACATTTCAAGAATATTCGATGCGTTTGATGCACTTATGAAATAAACTGCAAAGCAAATAACATCCGCCCCGCATTCAGCGAGGCGGATGTTGTTATTTCTGAAAACCGAAAACTGAAAACTGAAAACTATTTTATTTCCCCGCAAGAATCACATCAAGGTGAGCATAGTTCTCGCACTCCTCCAGCCCCTTGACCGCATCAAGATACGGCTTTGCGGCACGGTTGAAGAATGCCTGCTTATCCATTTCCTTTTTGGAGTTCTTGCGTGCTTCTGCGCGATGCGCTTTAACTGCATTGATTTCCTTTTCTATGTTCTTTGCAAGGCTCTTGTCGCTCTCGCGTTTTTTCGCATAGAGCGCGGTAAGCTGAGCATCACATTCATCCTCATCGTCAAAGTAGCCTTCAAGCACGGCAATATCGGGCTGAACAAACTCCGCCGTGCCGCCGAAATACTTGCGGCAAGCCTTGCAGGCACTCTTTTTGCTTCTTGCGATTTCAATGGCGAATTTTCTTTCAAGCTTTTCGTCGGCAGTGCCGTGAGGCATCGCCTTTGCGGCGGCAAGCTCTTTATTGATTTCGGCAATATTGCCGTTCTTAATGCCTTCAAGCCCCGCATCTGCGATTTTGCGTTCGGCTTCAACCTTCATAATATACGGAGCCGTAGTGTATTTGTTAAGCTCATCGCATACGAATTTTGCTATTTCGATTTCCTCGTTAAATGCCACGGCATCTTTATATTCCTTTTTGGCTTGCTTGCGGGCAGCCTTATCCTTTACCGAACGGTAGGATTTTTTATCTGCCGCTATATGCTCCTTGCCGAAATACTCGCGGGCGGTCTCAATAATGCCCTTAACTTCCTCGCGGGCTTCGTCTTTCAATGCGCCGTTGGTGTAGTCCTCGCTCATTGCTCTTATTTTGAGCACGCGCACGACCGATTTTTGTTTAAGCTCGTTGAAATCGTACCAGAAATACGGAATAACGTTCAAAAGAGCACCGAATGCGGAGAATATTATGAGAATGTGCAGCAGGCTGAGAAGAATTTTCGGGTCATACAGAGCGTTGTAGGCGTTTTCAAACGGATTCTGACCGTTTGCCGCCTGCTCGGTGAGAATTTCACCGACCGTTCTGTCGCCGATAAGTCTTGAAAGAATATCGGGGTTCGAGGTAACTTCAAGCGCTTTTTCCCTTGTAAGTCCGCTTTTTTCATAAACCATGGGAAGAACGGAGGATGTTGCAAGGGTTATAACTGTACCTATCGTACCGACTGCCGAGAACATACCGTCAATACGCTCGCCGGTAATGTACTGCTGGTAATCGCGTATATCCGCCTGAATTGAGGGGCTGAGTATAAGCGCGAACGAACCCATAAAGGCGTTGAGATACAGACAGCCGAGCACAAGCCATATCGTAAGTCCGCTTATGGACTGTGTTACGGGCAGCATAAGCAGTATGAACAGAATATTGAAAAGGTTTGTAATGACAAGCACGCGCTTTTTGCCCCATTTGCGAATGAGGAACGGCGCGAGTATCATACCCCAGAGCGAAGCGTTGCCGTAAATGGTAACAATAATGCCGTAAACATTGCCGTTGCACGAGCCGCCGTAGTTATAAAGCCAGTACATAATATTGGAATACGAGCTTTCAAGGAAGCCTATCCAGCCGGCAAGCGAAATTATCCAGAAATATTTATTTTTGGCAACTGCGCGCAGAGCATCGGTGAATTTTATCTGAATTATATGCGTTCTTGCCTGAACGATTTTTTCCTCGGTGTGCTTATACACAACAATGCAAAGCAGTATGCCGAATACCGTAAGAATGGGGTAAAGCAGACGGTAAACTCTTATATCCGTCGAGTTAGTATGGAACACATTCTGTGCAATAATGGGTGTAAACAGATTCACAAGCGTGGGAGCGAGCGAATAAACAATGCTCTTTATTGACGAAACATCGGCACGCTCCTGTGAATCGGGGGAAATTACATGAATGAGGTTTTCGTAAGCATCGTTAAAGAAATAGTAGAAGAAGTGCAGCAACAGGTTAAGCAGCAGGATTATTGCGCATTTTACAACATAAGCTCTGCTTTCACCGAACCACGTACCCTCACCGAACAGTGCGCCGAATTTATCGTACGGGAACCACACCATGGTTGTGCATATAATGGCGGTGGGCACTGCCATGGTGGCAATATACGGTCTGTATTTGCCGGCTTTGTTGCGGGTATTGTCTATAATATTTGCGCGAATGCCCGTGAGCGGAATATTTGCAAGCACCGCTATGATGTACATAACATACATATCGGTGGGGTCAACACCGAGCGTGCTTGAAAGCAGCGTGTTGCCCATGGCAAGCAGGCAAGCCGTGCCGAGCGTGATAATGCAGTAGGCACCTATGCCGCCGCCCGCATAAGCAGCTATTTCCTTAAAGGTCATATAGCGGCCGGGCATCGGCTTTTTCCAGTAAAGCTTCACCTTGGAAATTCCGTCGGTGACTTTGGCTTTAATATCCATATTCTTCCTCCAAAACTGCCTTACGGCGAAAATACTATTTCATTTTACCACATATATTTCCGTTTGACAAAAACTTTTATTGCCTCAAACGGCGTTTTTCTGCACAAACCTGCATTTGATTTTTTGTAAAATTTATATAAAAAGCAGAATTTTCGGCGTTACGGTATCTTTTAGTTGCCAACGGTTTGTACGAGTGATATTATGTATTGGTAAAAAAATCAAAATTCGTGAGGTATCGTTATGGTAAAAGTTCTCAAATTCGGCGGCAGTTCACTTGCCGATGCCGACCAGTTCAGAAAAGTAGCCGCTATAATCAAAGCCGAGCCCGAGCGCAGATATGTTGTCGCATCCGCCCCCGGCAAGCGCTTTTCGGATGATATTAAAGTTACCGATATGCTTTATGACTGCTACACACTCGTAAAGCAGAATATGCCCATTGATGATGCATTCTCAAAAATCGAGGAGCGTTACAACGGCATTATAAAAGATTTGGGCATCAGCTTCTGGCTTCAGCCGGAATTCGACAGAATCAAAAATGCCATAGTTCACCACGCAGGGCGCGACTATATCGCAAGCCGCGGCGAATACCTCAACTCAATGATTCTCGCAAACTTCCTCGGTTACGATTTCATTGATGCGGAATTCGGCATTTTCTTCAACGACAACGGCACTCTTGACACCGAAAAAACCAATGAGGAACTTTCCGCGCTTATGGCAAAGCACGAGCGCGCTGTCATCCCCGGCTTTTACGGCGTTATGCCCAACGGCACCATAAAGACCTTCTCGCGCGGCGGCTCGGATATTACCGGCTCCATAGTTGCCCGCGCAATCAAGGCGGATATTTACGAAAACTGGACCGATGTAAGCGGTATGCTTATGGCTGACCCGCGCTGCGTTGAAAATCCGCAGGTAATTCCGCTTATTACTTACCGTGAGCTTCGCGAGCTTTCATATATGGGCGCCACGGTTCTGCATGAGGATGCAGTATTCCCCGTAAGGCAGGCAGGCATACCCATAAATATAAGGAACACCAACAAGCCCGAGGATGCCGGCACCATGATAGTCGAAAAGGCTCCGTCGGATAAGGTCGACACCGTTATCACCGGCATCGCAGGCAAAAAGGGCTTTTCGGTCATCGCAATCGAAAAGGATATGATGAACTCCGAGGTCGGCTTCGGCAGACGCGTGCTCGAGGTACTCGAAAACAACGGTCTTTGCTTTGAGCATCTGCCCTCGGGTATAGACACTATGTCTGTTGTGGTAAATGACAATGACCTTATGCCGAAAAAGGATGCAATTCTCAATGAACTGCAGCGCGTCACCAAGGCAGATTCCATAAACCTTTACGGCGGCATCGCTCTTGTGGCGGTAGTCGGCAGAGGTATGGCAGGCTCAAAGGGCACCGCCGGCAGAATTTTCAAAGCAATTGCCGACAACGGCATAAATATAAGAATGATAGACCAGGGCTCGAGCGAGCTGAATATCATCGTCGGCGTGGATGCGGACGATTACATCAACACCCTTGATGCTATCTATCACGAGTTTGTAAAATAAACTGTTTTTATCGGCCTTTGTGATTATTCACAAAGGCTCTTTTTTTAATTTGTGCAAGACTATACCATATATATATTAAAAAACAGTTTACAAATGCGAAACACTTGTGCTATACTGTATGTGTATATATGTACCTTTCAGAAAGGATGGTATTTTTATGTCAAACAGCAAAAAAGTTCTTGCAGTAGTGCTTGCAGTCATTATGGCTGTCAGCTGCTTCGCACTTTCCGCTTCCGCGGTCAAGGCGTCGTACATCCCCTCAATCGTTGTACCCGGCGTTTTCCAGAGCGAGGTTTTCTGCTACGATGAAAACGGCAATATCGAGTGCAATTCAGACGGCGAGCCGCTTGAAAAGCCCTTCTTCCTGCCCTCCACAATGGATATTGTAGGTCAGGCGGTTACCGAGGCTCTTTCCCCCCTTGCACTTTTACTCGCAAACCAGGAGGATAAAGACGAGCAGGCTGCCAACGCAATTGCCAATGTGCTTGCCGATGTGCTTATGGATAAGCAGCAGCTTGATTCAGAGGGCCACTTTGTAAACGATATAAGAGCCACAAAGTATGATGTAAGCTATGCTGAGCTTTCCGAGCACGACCGTGAGTACATTATGAATGAGCTTCCCCTGCAGAAATATGTTGAAATCGCAGGCGAGGAAAATCTTTTCGTATTCTCTTACGCTTCATTCGGCAATATGTATGACACAGCTTATGAGCTCTATGAGTTCATCGCTCATGTCAAAGAGATTACCGGCGCACCCAAGGTAAATATCGTTCCCATCAGCCAGGGCGGCTCG
>JAZUJG010000281.1:0-2358 GCA_045642645.1 Acutalibacteraceae bacterium
AGAAAATCATTTTAACAGCTGTAATAATTATCTGCATTTCACTTTTTGCATCGTGTGCAACAAAAGGGATTCCCGAGTCCTCGACCACTCAGCCGTCCGCCGAACCCGCAAAAGCCGAGGTGAATATCGGCGTGCTCAAAGGCCCCACCGGCATGGGCTGTGTAAAGCTTATGCAGGACAATGAAAACGGCGAAACGGCAAACAGCTACAATTTCACTGTGGCATCTGCTCCCGAGCAGATAACGGCAAAGCTGATTTCCGGCGAGCTTGATATAGCGTTTATACCCACAAATGCTGCGGCGGCGCTCAATGCAAAAACCGAGGGAAAAGTGAAAATTGCCGCCATAAGCACACTCGGAGTACTGTATCTGCTTGAAAACGGCGATACAGTCAGCAGTGTAAAAGACCTCGAAGGCAAAACCGTACTCGCCTCCGGCAAAGGCAGCACCGCACAGTATGTACTTGAATATATTTTGAAAATGAACGGACTTACCGCCGGTGAAGATGTTTACATCGACTATGCCGCAGAGCACACCGAGGCGGCTTCGCAGGCTCTTGCAGGCAAGGCGGATATAGTCATGCTTCCCGAACCGTTTGTGACCTCTGTACGAATGCAGAATGATTCTTTTAAGGTAAAGCTCAATCTTTCGGAAGAATGGCATAAAGTAACGGGCAATTCACTCACCATGGGTGCGGTTGCAGTTCGCTCGGAATTTGCCGACAACAACGCCGAAACACTCAAAACATTCCTTGCGGAATATAAAAAATCGGCAGATTTCGTCAACGGCAACACCGAAGAAGCAAGCACGCTCATAGAAAAATACGATATTGCAAAAGCCGCGGTTGCCGCAATGGCTTTGCCCAACTGCTCAATAGTATGCCTTACGGGCGACGAAATGAAAAAGGCAACGGAACAGTTCCTGACCGTTTTAAGCGAAACCAACATTACCGCAATAGGCGGCAAAATGCCGACGGAAGATTTTTATTACACCGTAAGCTGATATGAAAAAGATTGTAAAAAGCGTTATAATTGCGGCGGTATGGCTGATTATTTGGCAGATACTCGCCACAGCTCTAAATTCGCAAATACTGTTTCCCTCGCCCGCGGCAACAGTCGCCGCGCTTACAGCACTCATCCAAAAAGCGGAGTTTTACAAAAGCATTGCATTTTCGGTGCTGCGCATAGGCTGCGGTTTTTTGGTCGGCACACTTGCAGGAACGGTCCTTGCACTCGTTACCTTCAAATTCAAAATTCTGCGTTCGTTTTTTGCGCCGATGTTAAGCATAATTAAATCAACGCCCGTCGCATCATTTATCGTGCTGTTGTTTTACTGGCTCACGGACGGCGCGGTTGCATCGTTCACGGCGGCGCTTATAGTAGTGCCCGTTATTCACGGCTCGCTTTTTGCCGCGCTCGGCTCGGTCGATGAAAAGCTGCTGCAAATGGCAAGGGTTTTTGAAGTGAAGCCCGACAAAATCCTCAAAAACATTTACATTCCCTCGGTAATGCCGCAATTCAAGGCAAGCCTTGCAACTTCAATGGGGCTTTGCTGGAAAGCGGGTATTGCCGCAGAAGTAATCTGCCGCCCTGATTTTTCATTGGGCGGCGGCATATACGATGCCAAGATTTATTTCAATTCCCCTGACCTTTTCGCGTGGACGGCGGTGGTAATAGCTGTTTCGGTAATACTCGAAAAAGCACTCATCCGCCTTATTAAGCACGGTAAGGAGGTGCCGCAAAAATGAAGCTTGAAAGCCTTTATAAAAAATTCGGCAGTAAGGTCGTTTTTGAAAATTTCTGTGCAGAAATACCGGAAAAGCAAATAACCTGCATACTCGGCAGCTCCGGCAAAGGCAAAAGCACACTTATGAATATGGTACTCGGCATAGAAAAGCTGGATTCCGGAAAAATTACATTTGACGGCAAGCCGTCATTTTCGGCGGTATTTCAGGACAACCGCCTGCTGCCCTTCTGCTCTGCAATAGAGAACATTAAATTTATAGGTGCTGCCGAAGAAAGTGCCAAAACAATGCTTAATAAGGTCGGTCTTGAAAACGAATACAACAATTTGCCCGAAAAATTAAGCGGCGGTATGCAGCGCCGACTAGCCCTTGCCCGTGCGCTTTGCAAACCGAATTACACTCACCTGCTGCTTGACGAGCCCTTTACCGGACAGGATGAACAGATGAAAGAACAGCTTGTACAGCTTATAAAAAAAGAAACGCACGGCAAAACGGTTGTAATCATCACTCACGATGAACAGCTTGCCGAGCGAATTGCGGATAATATAATAAGGATATAACAGAACAAACCGACGGCGTACAAAGGTACGCCGAGTGTGCGTAAAACGACTTTTT
>JAZUJG010000282.1:0-4408 GCA_045642645.1 Acutalibacteraceae bacterium
GTGGTAACCTATGAAAGAGTATATTAAGATCCGCGGCGCGGCGGAGCACAATCTGAAAAATGTCGACCTGGATATCCCCCGGAATGCCTTTGTGGTGTTTACGGGACTTTCGGGAAGCGGAAAATCATCCCTTGCCTTTGATACCATATATGCAGAGGGGCAGAGAAGATATGTTGAATCGCTTTCGTCTTATGCCCGTCAGTTTTTAGGTCAGATGGAGAAGCCGGATGTGGACTACATCGACGGCCTCTCTCCCGCCATTTCCATTGATCAGAAAACGACCTCCAAGAACCCACGTTCGACAGTCGGCACGGTCACAGAAATATACGACTACCTGCGCCTTCTGTATGCGCGCGTGGGCGTTCCGCATTGCCCCGTCTGCGGCAGGGAAATCAAGCAGCAGAGCATCGACCAGATAGTCGATAAAATCTGTGAACTGCCGGAGGGCACTAAATTTCAGGTGCTTGCACCCATAGCAAAGGGCAAAAAGGGCGAGTTCCAGAAGGAACTTGAAGCCGCCGCCAAGCAGGGCTTTTCAAGAGTGCGCGTTGACGGAATAATGTACGATTTGAGCGAAAAAATCAAGCTCAATAAAAATATAAAGCATAATATCGAAATAATCGTGGACCGCCTTGTGATGAAAGACGGTATCGTTTCAAGACTTACCGATTCCGTTGAAACCGCGCTTTCGCTTACGGATTCCACAGTGCTTATAGATATACCCGACGGCGAAACTCTGCTGTTCTCGCAGAATTTTGCCTGCCCGGAGCACGGCTCGTTTATGGATGAATTGGAGCCGCGTATGTTCTCATTCAACAACCCGTTCGGCGCGTGCCCTACCTGCTCGGGTTTAAGCGTGTTTATGCGCGTTTCCGAGGACCTTGTAGTGCCGAACAGAAAACTTTCGATAAATCAGGGCGCAGTCCGCGGCAGCGGCTGGAGCAACGGCGAAGCAAGCACCATTTCGGGTATGTACTACAACGCTCTTGCCGAAAGGTACGGCTTTACGCTCGATACGCCGTTTGAGGATATTCCAAAAGAGGGACAGCACGCCCTGCTTTACGGTACGGGTGGCGAGCGTATTAAAATGACGCGCGTAAACGAATACGGCAGCGGCACATATATGACCGAGTTCGAGGGCGTTGTAAATAACCTCGAAAGGCGCTACCGCGAAACCACGAGCGACTGGTCGCGTGCCGATATTGAGCAGTATATGACCGAGTGTCCCTGCCCCGACTGCCACGGTGCAAGGCTTAAGCCCGCCTCGCTCGCCGTAACCGTGGGCGGCAAAAATATAACAGAATTTACCGAGATGTCCATTCGCGACGAGCTCGATTTCGTCAATGCTCTCGAGCTTAACGAGCGCGATAAAATAATCGGTAAGCAGATAATCAAAGAAATCCGTTCAAGGCTGAGTTTCCTCTGCGATGTCGGTCTTGATTACCTCTCGCTTGCGCGTTCAAGCGGCTCGCTTTCGGGCGGCGAAAGTCAGCGCATAAGGCTCGCCACACAGATAGGCTCCTCGCTTATGGGCGTGCTCTATATTCTCGATGAGCCGAGCATAGGGCTTCATCAGCGCGACAATGCAAAGCTTCTCGATTCGCTTAAAAATCTGCGCGACCTCGGCAACACGCTTATAGTCGTGGAGCACGATGAGGAAACCATAGAAACCGCCGATTTCATAGTCGATGTAGGACCCGGCGCGGGTGTGCACGGCGGCGAAATAGTCTGTGCCGGCACGGTCGATGAGGTCAAAAAGTGCGAGCGTTCGATTACGGGTATGTACCTTTCGGGCAAGCGCAAAATCGAAGTGCCTGAAACACGCCGCAAGGGGAGCGGCAAATTCCTTGAAATCAAGGGCGCCGCAGAAAACAATCTTAAACACATAGATGTTAAAATCCCGCTCGGTATGCTTGTGGCGGTTACGGGTGTTTCCGGCTCGGGTAAATCGTCGCTTGTGAATGAGATTTTATATAAGAAGCTCGCCGCGGAGCTTAACGGCGCAAAGAAATTCCCCGGTAAGCACGAGGCGGTGCTCGGACTTGAAAATCTCGATAAGGTCATAAATATTGACCAGTCGCCCATCGGTAGAACACCGCGTTCAAATACCGCCACCTATACGGGCGTTTTCGGCGATATACGCAATCTTTTCGCGCAGACTCAGGATGCCAAAACGCGCGGTTACGATGCGGGGCGCTTTTCGTTCAATGTCAAGGGCGGCAGGTGCGAAGCCTGCGAGGGCGACGGTATAATCAAAATAGAAATGAACTTCCTTTCGGATGTGTACGTGCCGTGTGAGGTTTGCCGCGGCGCAAGGTACAACCGCGAAACGCTCGAGGTGAAATATAAGGGCAAGACCATAAGCGATGTTCTGAATATGACAGTCGAGGAAGCAATGAACTTCTTTGAAAATGTACCGAAGATTCGCAAAAAACTCGGCGTGATATACGATGTCGGTTTGGGCTACATCACGCTCGGTCAGTCCGCTACCACTCTTTCGGGCGGCGAAGCACAGCGCGTGAAGCTCGCCACCGAGCTTTCAAAGCTGTCTACGGGCAAAACCGTTTATATTCTCGATGAGCCTACCACGGGGCTTCATTCCGATGACGTGCGCAAGCTTATTGAGGTAATACAGAAGCTTGTTGACAATAACAATTCCGTAATCGTTATTGAACATAACCTCGATGTTATAAAATGCGCCGACCATATTATCGACCTCGGTCCCGAGGGCGGCAGCGGCGGCGGTACGGTTATTGCAAGCGGCACGCCCGAAGAAGTGGCGAAATGCAAAAAATCATATACGGGCCAATACCTTAAACCTTTGTTAAAGGCTTGATATATTAAAAATGTTGGTGTATAATATCAGCATATTTACTTCAAGGAGTGAAATACTATGAAATCTTCCGAAAGTATTCCCAATTTTGATATCAAAGTCAGAGAATACACAAACTATGCCATCAAAAGCATAAAGAATGTCTGCAAGGAGTTCGGCCCGCGCCCCGTCGGCAGCGAGGCTGAAACCAAGGCGCAGGGCTATATGCTCGCAGCCCTCGAAAAATTCTGCGATGAAGCCCGCCGCGAGGAATTTCAGTGCAGCGACAAGGCGTTTATGTCCTGGGTGCCGTTCGGTGCAATCGCAATCATACTCAGCATACTGTTCTACACATTCGGTATGCCCGTTGTCGCACTCGGTCTTCTGTGCCTTACTCTGTTCTTTATAGTGGGCGAATTTGTTTTCTACAAACCCATCCTTGATGTGTTCTTCCCCAAAAAGACCTCGGGCAATGTAATCGGTGTCAGAAAAGCCTCGGGCGAAACCAAAAAGCGCATAATCCTTTCGGGCCATACGGACTCCGCTTTCGAGTGGACTTTCACCTATAAGGGCGGCAGACCTGCCGTTATGGGCGTTATAATCACCGCAGGTGTTGACGTTGTTATCGGCCTTGCTATGAACATTTACGCCATGGTGCATTACCACGGCGCATTCGGCGGTATGATCTGGGGCGCAGAGGGCAACCTCGGTATGAGAATAGCAGCCATTGTGCTTTACATAACCGTTCCCGTTATGGTAATTGCCGTGAATTTCTGCAACTTCAAGCTCCCCGTTATGGGCGCTAACGATGACCTTTCGGGTGTATTCATTGCCTGCTCCGTTCAGAAATTCCTCAGCGACAACAACATCCGCTTTGAAAATACCGAGGTAGTTACACTTTGCGCAGGCGGCGAGGAAGCCGGTCTTCGCGGTGCAAAGGCTTACGGCAAGGCACACGCCGATGAATACAAAAACGACGGTGTGCAGACGATTTTCGTCGGCTTCGATACTATCCGCGAGCTTGAATACCCCAAGATTTACGAAAAGGATATGACAGGTGTCGTCAAGAATGACCGCCGCGTTGCGGAGCTTATACAGACCGCTGCAAAAACAGTCGGTATGGATATTGATATAGGCACAATCGAGCTCGGCTCAACCGATGCCGCGGCTATGTCGCAGGCAGGCATCCCCGCATCAAGTATGGTCGCTATGGACCCCTCACCCGCAAGGTATTACCATACCCGTCTCGATACTGCCGATAATCTTTCCGCGCAGGCTATTGATACGGGCGTGAAAATCGCTCTCGAAACCGTATTCCTCTTTGATGAAAAGGGTATATGAGCAATATAACAAATAAAACCGTTTCCGTCAGATTCCGTGTTTTCGGCGCTGGCGGAAACTCTGTATTCGGCTTCTCTTTCGATAAGCGCGGCAGCCGATTTTTCGTTGACTGCGCGGTGTATGATTTCGCGGCTAAAGAAAAATTCGACTGCCTCGAAAAAAGCGGTATTCATAAAGGAAGTTGCGAATATACGAAGAACGAAAAAGGGGAGAGCGTTTCGTATTCCTCAAAGGGCTGCGGACTTTCGTTGAAAA
>JAZUJG010000283.1:0-2582 GCA_045642645.1 Acutalibacteraceae bacterium
ATTTTCTTCTTCCAGCATCCGCATATTACCGACACCGTTTCAGGCAGTATTTACTGGGCTGACGAAACACTTTACCCCCTGCTTATGAACTACCCGCAGGTAATAGACTTTTCCGGTCATTCACACGTACCGATAAACGACCCGCGCTCAATTCACCAGAAGCATTTCACAAGCCTCGGCACGGGCTCATTAAGCTACTTTGAACTTGACGAATTCGACAAATGCTACGGTACCTGCCCGCCGAAAAATCACGACTGCGCGCAGATGCTTATAGTCGAAGCCGATAAAGACGGTAATGTAAGGGTTTACCCCTACGACGTACTTACACACAGCTTTTTCCCGATGGTATGGGAAATCGACACCCCGTGGCTGCCCGAAACATTCAAATACACCGATGCAAGATACAAATCGACCGTTACCCCCTATTTTACCGACGATGCGAAAATCAGCTTTTCGGCAGTTGATGAGGACAGTTTTTCGGTTACATTCCCGCAGGCGAAAATCGACAGTGATTATGTGAACGACTATGTTGTAAGAGTGCTTGATGAATACGGAACGGTACAGTGCAAATCCGTATGGTCTGAATACTACTACACCAATGCAGCAGAAGAACTTATGGTTGACTTCTGCGACCTTGAAAGCAACAAGGAATACACGGTTACGGTTACCGCGAAAAGCTTTTGGGATAACGCCTCGGCACCGATAAAAGCCACAATTAAAACAAAGTGAGGAAATATTATGGAAAGAATATTTACCGACAATCTCAGATTTGTTGACGAATACGGCAGAGAGCGCATACTCACCGGTATGAATGTTGTTGACAAAAAAGACTTCAAGTTCAACAACGCCGGATACGGCTACCCTGCCGATGAATTTCCGTTTAAAGAATTCAAGGCAAGGGGTTACGATATTATCCGCCTCGGCTTCACCTGGGGTGCTATGGAGCCGCGCCCGGGCAAGTACAACGAAACGCTTATTGAAGATTTAGGCAAATTTCTTGACAAGTGCGAGGAATACGGCATTTACGCCTACCTCGACTGCCACCAGGACTGCTGGGGCCCCGTTTGCTACGGCGACGGTGCGCCCGCGTGGGCAACGCTTATTGACGACAAAAAGCCCGTAAAGCCGAAGGCGGTCTGGGCGGAGCCGTATTTTTACGGAGCCGCCTGCCACAGAGCATTCGATAATTTTTGGGACAATAAAAAATTCCGCGGCAGAGGCTTGCAGGAATACTATGCCGATATGTGGAGCCACCTTGCCGAAAAACTCGGCAGCAAGCCCGCACTTTTCGGTTATGACTTTTTAAACGAGCCGTTCCCCGGTGCGGCGGGCGGCACGATTTTCAAAAAGCTTATAGGCAGTGTGGTCAAAAACTCAATTACCGACAAGCGCATAAGCCTCAAAGAGATGGCAAAGGAAGCGCTCGGCAAGGAAAAGCCAAAGGCTCTCAACCAGTTCGAGGGCGATGTTTTCAGAAAAATCAACTCCGTATGCGACGGTATCGTAAAAGAGTTTGACGAGAACAAATACTCACCCTTTGTTTCAAGAATGGCGGCGGCAGTTCGCGGTGTGAGCGACAGAGGTATAGTATTTGTTGACAACAACTATTATTCAAATCTCGGCATCCCCTGCTGCAACACTCCCGCAGAGGTGAACGGCGAGCGCGACAGTCAGCAGTGCTTTGCACCGCACGCCTACGACTTTATGGTTGACACACCGGCTTATAAATACGCAAACAATTCACGCGTGGGTATGATTTTCGATGAGCACCGCCGCACACAGTTACGTCTGGGCGTACCCTGCCTTGTGGGCGAATGGGGCGCACAGAGCGAGGGCACCGGCTGGTACCCGCACATGCGCTACCTTATGGCGAAATTCGATGAATACAAATGGAGCAACACCTACTGGTGCTACTTTAACGGCATTATGGAAAAGGATTTCATCACAATGCTGACACGCCCGCGTCCGAAGGCGGTTACGGGTGAAATAATCAGTTACAAATACGATTTTGAGAACGGCATATTCACCCTTACATATAAGCAGGACAAGGAATATACCGTACCCACGGTTATTTATGTTGACCGCGATTTTGAATCAATGGAATGTGACGGAGAATACAAGGTCAATAAGCTGCCCGGAAATATAGGCTCGGATATAGAGATAGTCACAAAACCGGGTGAACACACCGTTACGGTGAGGTTTTAAGTTTTCAGAAAATTCGGAGGGATTTGTAGGGCGCGGCACAGTGCTGCCCGGGTCAATCGCGCAACGATTGACAGTTTGCCGCCACCTTTCGGTTTCCGATTGCGGCAATTCGGAGAAACCCGTACGGGCGGCACCCCGTGCCGCCCGGGTCAATCGCCCCGCGATTGACAGTTTGAAATAACGCATAATACAAAAACAACGCGGTTTCGCTGAAACTGCGTTGTTTGCCTTTTGCCCTGCGGGCAAACCGGGCGGCACGGGGTGCCGCCCGTACCGATTGTTCTGAATTTTCGTCATCAAAACCGCGGGGTTATGCGAAATAACGCGCAATACAAAAACAACGCGGTTTCGCTGAAACTGCGTTGTTTGCCTTTTGC
>JAZUJG010000284.1:0-9987 GCA_045642645.1 Acutalibacteraceae bacterium
AGGTGAATTTGCCGCCGTCCTTGTATCCCCACAGAAGCTCAGCGGTGGTACCGTCGGCGGCTATGCGGATTATGCCGAGGTTCGTTTCGGGGTCATCGTCAACATTTTTAAAATATTTGCCTGTGCCGGTGACTATGAAAATTTTGGCTGTGAGTGCCTTGGCATCAAATCCGGTGGGAATGGTGCGTATAACATTGTTGAGGTCGAGGTATTCCGCTACCTCTTTTTCATCGAGCAGATAGCTTATGTTGCCGCCGTTTCTTTCGTCCCAGCCCAGACGGTACATATTGGCGGTGGTCTTTCTCATTTCCGTAACGAACGGAGCGGTTAAAATATCTTTCATTTTCTGTTCACCAAAACCTTATCTTCATATTCTTTTATAACGCTGTAATAGTCTGCGGCAACGCCTTCGCCCGCAAGGAATTCGTTCCACGCATCGCCGAACGGCGCGGTCTTCATTTCCTCTTGCAGTACCATAAGCTCGGTCAGCTTATTTTCATCCTGCAGAGCTTTCATTTTTGCGTTGGGCTGCAAAAGCGCGAAAAGCAGAGCCTTCTGCACGCTTCTTACGCCCGTTACCCACGCGGAAATGCGGTTTATGCTTGCATCAAAATAATCGGTAGCAATAAACACTCTGTCAAGGGCATCGTTTCTGACGATTTCCTTGGCGATTTCCTTTGTTTCGTCATCAAGCAGCACAACATGGTCGCTGTCCCAGCGAACGCCCCTTGTAATGTGCAGCGCGATTTTTTCATTGAACAGCAGCAGCGAGGAAATCTTGTCGCTTACCACTTCCGTGGGATGATAGTGGCCGTTATCCATAAGCGGAGTAATACCGTTTTTATCGGAATATGAAAGGCAGAATTCCGCAGAGCCTACCGTGTAGCTTTCAAGCCCTATGCCGAAAACCTTTGATTCAAGGGTAACATAGACCTTTGATTTGTCATAAGGTGCGGCAAGGATTTTGTCAAGCGAATCCTTGAAACGCGCTCTCGGGCCGAGGCGGTCTGCGGGAATATCTTTGTAGCCGTCGGGAATCCATATATTCATAACGCAGGGCATACCCGTTTCGTTTGCGAAATACTCCGAAATTTTAAGGCAGGCAATGCCGTGTGCTATCCAGTAATTGCGCACTTCTTCATCGGGCGAGGAAAGCGTGAGATTGTCCTTTACCATCGGGTGTGAAAAGAATGTGGGGTTAAAGTCGATACCCATATTGCGCTCTTTTGCGAATTCCACCCATTTTTTGAAATGCTTCGGCTCGATTTTATCCCTGCCGACTGCTTCACCGTCTTCAAAAATCGCGTAGCTTGCGTGCAGGTTGAGCTTCTTTTTGCCGCCTATAAGCGAAAATGCCTTGTCATAGTCAGCCATAAGCTCCTCGGGATTGCGCGCCTTGCCGGGGTAGTTGCCCGTGGTCTGTATGCCGCCCGAAAGCGCCTCGCGATTGTCAAAGCCCACAACATCGTCGCCCTGCCAGCAGTGTACGGCAACGGTAACGTTCTTAAGCGTGTCGATAGCCGCGCGGGCATCAACACCTAAATCTGCATATATTTTTGCAGCTTCCTGAAATCTTGACATATACATTCTCCTCACGGAAAAATTTTATAAAAACAGTATATATTTTTGCATTTGAAAAGTCAAGTAAAGGTAACACTATACCGAACATTTCATATTATGTTGTGAAGGGGTTGATTTATATGTACGATGCTTTATTACCCGTAACATTTTTCTTCGGTGCCAATAACAAATGCGGCTACCGTTCACTGTTTGATAAGCTATATGACCCGTATGCCGAGGGCACGCACTACATACTCAAGGGCGGACCGGGTACGGGCAAATCGACCATAATGCGCAAATTTGCCGAAAAGTTCGAGCAGCAGGGGCTGTACACCGAGCGCGGTATATGCAGTGCAGATCCCGATTCGCTCGACCTCGTCTATGTGCCGGAAATAAACTTTTCGATACTTGACGGCACTTCGCCGCACGTGTTTGACCCCACTATGCCGGGCGTTACCGAGCATATCGTGGATTTGACTGCGGCGTGGAATAAGGAGTATTTGAAAACCCACGCCGCCGAAATAACCGCACTCACCAAGGATTGCAAGCTGCAGCATAAAAAGTGTGCCGAGTACCTGCGCCTTGCTTCGCAGCTCACCGCAAATCTTGCGGCTATAAGCGCGGATTTTACCGATCGCGAAAAAATCTGCCGCTACGCACAGCGCCTTGCGCACAGAGTTATACCCGAACGCAAGTCCGCTTCGTACGGCAGACTGAATCTGCGGTTTTTGTCGGCGGTCACGCCCGAGGGCATACGCGTTGAGCACGATACAGTTGCTTCGCTTTGTGAGCAAATGATTACCGTAAACGACTCCATGGGCGCAGCGGCTCCGTTTATAGTGGAGTACCTTGCCGATTACGCGCTCAAAAACGGCTATGATGTTTATAAGTGCTACTGTCCCGTAATGCCCGACTCCAAGCCCGAGCACCTTATAATTCCCGAATTGAAGCTTGCGGTATTTACCGAAAACGGCTACCACCACGCACTCGATAACGAAACAAACTCGGTGCGCGCAAGCAGATTTTTCGATAAAGCCGAGGCGGCAAAATATAAGGAGCGCATCGCATTCGTGCAGAAAACCAAAAAGGAAATGATTGACGAAGCGGTAAGAAAAATGTCGCTTGCCAAAAACGCCCACGATAAGCTCGAGGAGTTTTACATCAAAGCGACAGATTTCAATATTATAAATGAAATTACCGATAAATTGTTGAAAACGGAGTATTGAAATAACGAAAATCGTACGGGC
This sequence comes from Acutalibacteraceae bacterium, assembly GCA_045642645.1. Lineage (GTDB taxonomy): Bacteria > Bacillota > Clostridia > Oscillospirales > Acutalibacteraceae > DTU089. The sequence continues at coordinate 2,808 of JAZUJG010000284.1, forward strand.
GGTTTCTCGCGCGAAAATTCGTGGAAAATCGTAGGGGCTGCATAGTATGCAGCCCGGGTCAATCGCTCCGCGATTGACAGTTGAAAACAACATATACCACAAAAACCGCGTTGATTACACCAAATCAACGCGGTTTTCATTTTGCCCTTCGGGCAAACGGGCGGCACGGGGTGCAGCCCGTACAATTTCCCCCCGAATTTCCGCAATCTGAAAACTGAAAACCGAAAACTGAAAACTCGAATAATCGGCGCTTTGCGCCCCGAAATTATTCATTATTCATTATTCGTTATTCATTAAGCGGCACGGGGTGCAGCCCGTACAATTTTCCTCCGAATTTCCGCATTCAAAAACAATGCCCGAAAACTCGAAAAACCTATTGCAAATCGTAAATATTGTGTTACTATATAAAGTGAAAATTTATATCTCTGCAAGGAGGGGTTATGAATTATGAAAAAGAAAGTTTTAAGCATCATCATTGCGCTTGTAATGGTGGTCGGCATGGTACCCGCGACGGTTATCGTTTCGCTTGCGGGCAATCAGGAGCCGGTAGAGTATATGGTATGTGTTGACGGCATCAATCAGGTGTGGGAAACACGGACCTGTACCGAATATACGGTTATCGACGAACACAATATGCCTACCGAATGGAGAGAGGGCTGGTATGTGTGCGACGGTGCCGAATATTCTTCCGATATTATATATAACAGAATTGAACTCGGCGGCGATGTTCACCTGATTCTGAGAGATACCCTTCGTGCCGAATGCGGTATTGAAGTCGAACTCGGTGACACTTTCTCTGTTTATGAGGCGGTGGAGTGCACGGGTGAACCGCTTCTGTTTGTCTCTAATAACAGGTATGATGATGCTTCGCCTCTCGGCAGTTCAGACGGTGATGTTTGCAATGCCATCAACATTTACGGCGGAACTGTGAATGCATACAGCATAAGCAATGCAGCGGCTGTCGGCGGCGGTATCGGAGTTTTGAGCGGTGCCAACGGCGGAACTGTTACGGTTTACGGCGGTAATCTCAGCGCAATTTCAAAGAATAACGGCGCGGCTATCGGCGGCGGTTATGGCGGAGATGTTGTTCCCGGCGGCAACGGAGGCTCCCTGATCGTTTACGGCGGCGAGGTGTATGCCGAGGCAGAGGGTAACGGTGCGGCTATCGGCGGCGGCGGAAGCGACGGCATAGAGGGCGGCGACGGCGGCGAGGTAATTGTCTATGACGGTAAAGTCAAGGCAATCGCCAAAGGAGACGGCGCAGCTATCGGCGGCGGTAACGACGGCGGCGACGGCGGCAAATTCAGTATGTACGGCGGCAATGTCGAAGCAAGCAGTTTCGGCGGCGGCGCAGCCATCGGCGGCGGTAAAGGCGGCGATACCTTTGAATCGGAATATTGGTCTTTCGGACTGTACGGCGGTACTGTGCATGCCGAGGCTTTGGGTAACGCACCGGCATTCGGTCACGGTGTCGGCGGCGATGATGAAGACGGCGCAGTGATTGTATCTACCGACTGTGCGTGGATAAATCTCCTTACAAATGAACAATTCGATTTCGATGATGACAGAACTGCGGTTCTCGGTCAGGATGAATTCTGGCTTGAAGTTGATTCGACTAAATTCCCGGTAGCTTACCAGACAGTCTCCGAAGACAGAGTAATTGAAAATAAAGTCTGCAAAGATTACTACCGTGCATATTGGGACGATTCAACCTGGAATGACGGCTGGTATGTTCTTGAAGGTACGGGAACATCTTTCGGCGGGGTTACGGTTACGGGCGATGTTCACCTCATTTTAATGAACGGCTGCGATGCTGTAATAAACGGCGGCATCAAAATAGAAAACGGCTCAACACTGACCGTTCACCAACAGCCGCAGGAAAACGGAATTCCTGCGGGAAAACTGACGGCAACCGGCAAGGCGGAGTGGTATTCGACCGGTATTTACGGCAACCTGATAATGTGCGGCGGCGATGTGACCGCACAGGGTGCTTCCGGTGCCGTAGGCTACGGCGGTGACCTTACGCTTTACGGCGGCAGTCTGAATGCACGCGGCGGTGCAGGTTCTGTCGCTATCGGCGGCGGTTATCAGGTTTGGGGCGGTGACCTTAAATTCTACAGCGGCAGCGTAACGGCGGTCGCAGGTTCGGGTGCTTCCCACGCTATCGGCGCATCAGGCGGCAGTTCAACCGATTGCACCATAATACTCGGCGAAAGCACGGTTTTGGTGGATTCCGCAACAGGTCAACAGATAAAGCGTACTGCAACTTTTTGGAATGATGTTCTGGACGGAGCTTCGGTTTCGTTTAAAGCGGTGGGCGAAACACCTTACCGCGAGTACAACAGCGATATAGGGTATTTCGATACAAAAACCTGCCTTGAATATACAACCGTATCAGAGGAATTAACAGACTGGACTGAGGGTTGGTATGTTCAGAATCAGGGCGATATAACCATAACAGAGCCGATAACGGTCGACGGTGAAGTTTGCCTTATTCTCGGGAACGATACCACAATGAATCTTACCGGTGGTATCAATATCACAAGCGGCAGCAGTCTGACTGTTTTCGCACAGACCGAAAATTCGCACAAAGGCAAGCTCAATATAAGCTGTGAAAAAGGCGTTGCCGTACAAGGCGGCAGGCTGACAGTCAGCGGCGGCAGTATTGCTCTTACCGGCGGCACAGGCTCTGCGGCAATAGCCGGCGGCTGCATGATGGTAGTTAACGGCGGCAGCATTTCCGCAACAGCGGGCTCCGGCGCAGCCAATGCCATTGACTGTTCCGTACTTGTCGGTGGGCAGTATATGCTTCTTGACAGTACGACCGGCACTCCCATTACCATGCCGGACGATGCACAGTCATGGAGAGAGGTTTTAAGCGGAAGCTCGGTTTCTTTCAATACGGCGGTTATTACAAGCTACCTTGAATACAGTGCCGACGGAAAATCCTGCGAGAAAAAAGAGACTATAGATTATAAGCTGATCGACGGCAGCTTCTCTACATTGAACACAGGCTGGTATCTTGCGTCGGGCACTCTCAGATTAGACAGTGCGCTCACGGTCAACGGCGATGCAAAGATTATTCTTGCCGACGGCTGCAAGCTGACCGTTGACGGCGGAATCTGTGTAAACGAAGGCAACAGCCTTACCGTATTTGCACAGTCCGAAGGTGACAAGGCAGGTAAGCTGATAGCAAACGGCAGCGATCGCTGCGCAGGTATCGGCGGGAGAATGGATTATGCGAGCGGCTACATTACCATTCACGGCGGTAAAATAACCGCAAACGGCGGCGATTACGCAACCCAGCTTGCCGCCGGCGGTGCAGGTATCGGTGGCGGTAATGACGGCGACAGCAGTCCCATCGTGATTTACGGCGGTAATATAACTGCAAAAGGCGGTACGGGAGCGGCAGGTATAGGCGGCGGCTACGGCGGATGGTGCGGCGATGTAACTGTTTACGGCGGCACGGTCAAAGCGGTCGGCGGAAGTTATGCAACCACCTTCGGCGGCGCAGCGGGTATCGGCGGCGGTGCCACAAACAGCGAAAACTGGTACTCCGGCGGATGCGACAATGTAACCGTCTACGGCGGTAAGGTCGAAGCGATAGGCGGTCACAGTGCGGCAGGTATAGGCGGCGGCTATCTCGGCTCTACATTTAATTCGTTTTCAATATACGGCGGCACGGTTGAAGCGACCGGCGGCACATTTGCAACAGGTCTCGGCAACGGTGTTGACTGCGTTGATTCGGAAGTAGGAGACATTAATATTTTCGGCGGTACGCTGATTGCACGCGCGGGAAACGGTTATTCCCGTGTTGTCGGTTACAGTGACGGCGCAGTTCAGGACGGCTCTGTAAATATAGGTGACGGAGTTGCGCTTGTAAATAATATCAATAACACCCCGATTATATGCGATTACGGTCAGTCCTGGCTTGAGGCAATCAATGCCGCTGCAAGCGCCGTTTCGGATCATTATGTAATTTCCGTATCCACACTCGGCGGTTCGGTGGAGATTTTACCCACCTGTACCGAAAACGGCCATAAAGCATATTATTATGATGTAAATTCCGGTATTTATTATGAGGATGCCGGACATCAGAACAGAATCGGTGATCTTTCCGAATTGGTGACATGGCTCGCAGATGAAAACGGCGGTCTTTTACCCGCCAAGCATGTGGACGAAGACGGCGACTATTTCTGCGATGTGTGCCGGTTGGAACTGTGCGAACATAAGTTCTGCATGAAGTTAGGTATATGGAACGATGATTATACCGAATGCAGAGAATTGACTCGCTGCTATGATTGCAACAGAGATATTTCCCAAAGAAGCACATCGGTGATTTCATTCATCTATGATGATGATGAACCCAAAAACTGCATAACATTGAGTTACGGTTATTATACGGCGGTATTCAGCGATTCTACAACATATAACAGCGGAAAAGTCGGTAAATACGGTCCGCACAGTTATGTTGACTTTGTCTGCGAGTATTGTCACGATGAACAGCTTAACAGGGCAAAAGTATTTGCAAAAGATGATATTGACAAAGCGGCAGGCAACAATCCCGGTAAGGCGGTCACACTCCTTGTAAATGCCGCAAAAGCGGAGATCGATGCGGCGGAAAAAGTTGCAAATGTAACAGCATTACGCGACGAGTGGGTTGCAGAAATCGAAAAGCTCGAACACACATATTCGCTTGACTGGAGTTACGATGAAAACTACCATTGGCATGCATCTACCTGCGGTCATGTTGAGGTCGTTAACGGCTTTGCGGCTCACACATTCGGCGATGACGACAAATGCACCGTCTGCGGCTGCGAAAGAACGGGTATCGGGGCAAAGATCTGCACCGTAACGCTTGCAAGTGTTGACGAGCCCGATATGGTGTTGTACTCCGGCACGACCGACGGCACCAATCTTTGCAATATCGCAAATGTTGCAAACGGCAAATATCTTATGTCCGTTTCGTGCGAGGGCGCTGTAACGCGTACCTACACCACCGAAGTTAAGGACGGCAAGGTAACTCAGGAGGTTGCTCTTTTCGCCGAGGGTGATGTGAACGGCGACGGCGATGTTAATGCGAACGACTACGCGCTTGCGGTCAATTCGGCACTCGGCACCGAAACCGAGGTAGCAAAAGACCTCACCGCAACCGCCGATTACCAGAAAGCGGTAGCCGACCTCGACGGCGACGGATATGTCGACGTGCTCGACATAGCGCTCCTTGAGAGAAAGATTTATTGAGTTTTCAGTTTTCGGTTTTCAGTTTTCAGAATTTTCAAAAAACAACGCGGTTTGTGAAAACCGCGTTGTTTTTTATGCTGCATATTATAATCCGGCGCTTTGCGCCCCGAAATTATTCGTTATTCATTAAGCGAAGCGTGAGTGCCGCCCCTACAAATTCCCGTATTCTCAAAGCTCTTTCAGTACTGTATATCCGCACATTTTGAGCGTAACATTCCCGCTGATTGTGCCGCCGTTTACAACATCGGCGTACTCTTTATCGAGCGCAACATTCACATCGCCGTCTGCAAAATTCAAAACGAAAATGTAATCGCCGCGTTTTCTTATTTGCACACCCTTGTCGGCAGTAATGGGGCAGTCGGGCGTAATTCCGGCATCTTTTATCAGCTTTTTGCAGAAATCATCGGCAAAGTCGCCGTCATTTCTGAATGCGATATAGTATGCCGTGCCCTTGCCGTATTTGTTTTCGGCAGCGGCAGGCTCACCTGCGTAAAAGTCTTTTTCGTACTGCGCAAGATTTTCGGAGCCGTTAAGGTGAATTATATCGCACACGCGGTCAACGCTGTAATGTTTGCCGTTGTAAATAACCGAATTTTCCATACCGTCGGGCAGAGAATCGGTTTCCTCGCACCATACGCCGAAAACATCCTTTAACTTGCCTGCGGGTACGCCGCCGAGGAAGCAAAGGTCATTTTTATCCACAACGCCCGTAAGGTATGTGGCGGCAAATTTCCCGCCGTTTTCCACATAGTGTGCAATCTTATCTTCAACACCGTCTTTAAGCATATACAGATACGGCGCGATTATAAGGTCGTATTTTGAGTAATCGTCATCCTCGGAAATAATGTCAACGCAAATTCCGCGCTCACAGAACGGCTTATACCATTTTATACATTCCTGCAGATAATTTCTGTAAAGGTTGTTGTAGCCGCAGTAGAATTTGACTGCCCAGGCGTTTTCCCAGTCGTACATAATTGCGACTTTCGCTTCGCTTCGCGTGCCGACTGCGCCGCCGAGCTTTTCGAGCACCTCGCCCGTATGTGCGATTTCGCGGAATACGCGCGTGTTCTCGTGCCCGCAGTGGTCCACTACCGCACCGTGATATTTTTCGTGACTGCCGCGGCTCTTGCGCCATTGGAAATACTGCACACTGTCTGCGCCGTGCGCGACTGCCTGAATTGACGAAAGCTCCGTTCTGCCGGGCTTCGGTATTTTATTTACATCGTGCCAGTTGGGAATGGAGGGCGTGCTCTCCATAAGCAAAAACGGCTGACCGCCCTTCATGGTGCGGAAAGCATCGTGCACGAACGCGGTTTCTGCGGCAACCTCGGCGTTGTTGTTTTTATCCCACGCGGGGTAGTTATCCCACGAAACAATGTCAACATAATTCGCAAAGCGCTGGTAGTCTATGCCGTCATACATCCGCATAAAGTTTGTGGTTATGGGTATATCGGGCGTAATGGCGCGCAGGGGAGCAGTCTCGTTTTCAAAAAACGAAATGTGGCTGTCGGTAACAAAACGCTGCCAGCAGAGCTTCAGCGCGGTAACATGGCTTTCACCGCGGTCCGAGGGCGGATTTATCTGCTCAAAATTATTGTACCTGTGGCTCCAGAAGCCGCCCCACCACGCATCGTTGAGTTCTTCAATATCGTTGTGGTAGTAGTTCTTCAGCCATTCGCGGAAAGCTTTGCGGCACAGCTCGCAGTGGCATTCGCCGCTGTATTCGTTTGATATGTGCCACATCTTGAGTGCCGGGTGGTCCTTGTAGCGCTCGGCGAGAATTGTGTTTATCTCGCGCACTTTTTCGCGGTAAATGGGCGAGGTGAGACAGTGATTGTGCCTTACGCCGAATTCGTTGCGTATGCCGTTTTTCTCCACACGCAGCACCTCGGGGTATTTTTCGGCAAGCCACGCAGGGCGCGCACCCGACGGTGTG
>JAZUJG010000285.1:0-4704 GCA_045642645.1 Acutalibacteraceae bacterium
GAATCGGTGGTGAGTATCGAGCCGCAGTATTCGCATTTTGCGGTACTGTTGATATTTATGGGGGCGCCGCAGTTCGGGCAGTTCTGTACGGTAGTGCCGTCATTATGCTCGGTAGTTCTGCCGATTGTACGCATAAGGGTCCATTCGTATTCCATAAACTTTTCAGCCGTTTTACTGCCGCGTACGACTTCGCCCGTGTTATCGTCAACGACATAATCTCTGATTCTCGTCTTGAGGTACGCAACTATTACATCGTTGCCGCTCTGCTGATTCCAGCCGCGTATCTGAACATCAAGCACCGCGATCTTTTCAACCATATTGGTCTGCTGATCTCTGCGGTAGGCGTCAAGCTGACGGTCACACTGCGCAAAGATATTGTCGCTCAGGTACGGTCTTAAATCGTCCATATTCTTTGCAGTCCACGAATTCTGGAATTTAACGTACATATTGGAAAGCTTCTCTTTGAATTCCGCTTCCGAGAACTGCGGGTCAAGTGCGAGGTATTCGCCGATATTTTTAAGCGTTGCCGCATCGGTGGGCGTTGCGCCGGGTATATAGGGCTTTGCCGCCGAAGTGCCGCCGTTACCCTTTTTGCGCTTGCTGAGAACTATAAGAACTATAATGATTACCAGTATAATGCCGCCGATTATGCCGCCGCCGTCATTATCGTCGTTTTTTGTGGTGCCGCCGCTGTAATAGTAGTAATTGTCATCGTCGTCATCATAATCATCGTAATCGTCATCGTAATCATAATCGTAGCTGTCGTAACTGTCGAAGCTGTCAAAGCCTCCGCCGTAGTCGGAATCACCGCCGAAATCGCCGAAATCGGCACCGACCGCAACTATAAGCGAAGTAACAAGCAGCAGTGACAGCAGTATTGCCAATATTTTATTTTTCATACCGTTCACCCACTAAATGAATTTATCTTGCATCGTTTGCATCAAATACATCGCCGCATTCGGGGCAGAATTTCGGGGGATTCTTGGGATCTTCGGGCTCCCAGCCGCACTTGTCGCACTTGTAGAGGGGAGCGCCGTCGGGCTTCTTCGCACCGCACTCGGCACAGAATTTGCCCTTATTTACCGCACCGCAGGCACAAGTCCAGCCGTCCTCGGGCTTCTTTGCGCCGCATTCCGCGCAGAATTTACCGGTGTTGCCGGTCTTGCCGCAAGCGCAGGCCCAGCCGTCTGCCGCTGCGGGAGCCGCAGCTTGCTGCTGTGCGCCCATGGCGTAAAGGTTTGCGGCATTTACGCCGCCGTTTGCGTTCATAGCCATGCCCATACCCATAAAGCCGGTCATAGCGCCTGCCGAGTTGCCGGCAGCGGTCTTCATAGCCTCTGCCTGAGCACCCACGAGTGTTGCGGCAGCCATATTCGGGTCGCGCAGAACTGCCGAAGCCTGCAGGTTTTTGATTCTTTCGGCATCTTCTTCGGGCAGGCTGAGGTTTGCAACCGCAACGCTTACTATTTTAAGACCGCGTGTTTCGCCCCATTTGGCAGAGAGCACGCTGTTCATGGCATCGCCGAGCTCCAGAGCGTGTGCGGGAATCTGATTCGGGCGGATTTCGCTGTTTGAAAGCTGTGCAAGAGCAGGCTGCAAAGCGGCTATAAATTCCGCTTTGAGCTGATCTTCGATTTCCGTTCTGAGGTAAGATTTCTGAACATTACCGCATACATTGGTGTAGAAAAGAAGCGGGTCGGCTATCTTGTAGCTGTAAACGCCCGAGCAGCGCAGCGAAACATCAATATCAAGACCGATTTTACTGTCAACAACTCTGAACATAACGGGGTTGGGTGTGCCGAATTTGTTGTCGATAAGCTCTTTTGTATTGAAGTAGTATATGCGCTGATCCTTGCCGGTGTCGCCGCCGTAGGTGAAACGCTTGCCGACTGTTTTGAAGGTATCGAGAATACCCTTGCCCAGACCACCTGCGAAAACGCTGGGCTCGGTTGATGTATCGTAGGTGTATTCGCCCGCTTCGGCGCACACTTCAACGACCTTGCCCTGTTCAACGATTATCATGCACTGACCGTCGGCAACTGCTATGCCGGAGCCGTTTGAAATGATATTGTCGCTGCCGTTGGTGTTTGAAGAATTTGCGCCAACGCGCTTAACGCCCTTGGTTACCATAACCTCCTTGGGCATGGCTTCGCAATAGAAAAATTCCTTCCACTGATCGCCGAGAGCCGAGCTGCCTGCGGCTTTGATTGCTTTAATAAGTCCCATAAAAATAACTCCTTTCGGAATGAAGATTCGGGCTGAAAGTATATAGCTGCCCATACATCTGCATTATACTATATTTGCCGCGATTTTTCAATTTCTTTTTGCGGATTTGTCATAATTTACAAACAATGGTAAAATAAATCATATATAACGCCGTATTCAAGTAAGGCATTTCCGCTTGCAAAGGTATTAACAATCTGCTATTATATATGTATATTGGTATATTGTATCTATATACCGCGAAAGGATGATGTTATGAGCAAATGTCCTAAATGCGGGCGCAAGCTGCATCTTTACAATGTAAGTCAGTTCTGCCCCGACTGCGGAACCAACCTCAGATTCTACAATTTTGAAGAAACATTCTTCCGTGAAGCTAAAGAGGCTGAGCTTTCGCAGGCAGTGGTCCATGTTAAAATAAGGCACCTTAAAGCCGCATTCATCGGCTCAAAGCTTGCAATAGCAAGGCTTATTGTAATGCTTTTACCCGTAGTGGGTCTGCTTATTCCCGCAGGCAGCTTGAAATTCATTTTCCCGTTTAAAGAGGCGGCTTTCGATATCAGCGGTCTCGGCATTTACAATATGTTTTCGGGCAGTGAGTTCAATTACATAATGTCCATGGTCGGCTCCGACTTTTCGCAGGGCGCATTTGCCGCTTTGAGAAATGCGCTGTTCGCTTATGCATCGGTTGCCGTGTTTGCGGTGTTCGTGGTGCTCACAAGCGTGCTTTGCTTTATAAGCTATAAAAATATGCAGAAAATCACTGCGGTTTTTGCGGCTCTCGGCATAGCCGACTGCGTTGCCGCCATGGTGGTTATTTCGAGTTTCGCCAAGGCTTGCGGCGCGACACCCGTGCTTGAGGGTAAGTGCAGCTTCGGTCTTATAGTTACCGCCGTGCTTTTTGCCGCGGTGCTTGCGGTGAATATCCTGCTCAGCGTGAAGGGCATACCGGTTGAATATAACGAGGGCGCTCTTGAACGCGTGGCGATTCACAAAAAGGTGAAATCTGGCGAGATAAGCATTGACGATCTGCCCCAGCCCGTTGTGGAAACTGCCGAAACCCGCAAGATAGATGAAGAAATCGCCGCGGCGGAAAAAGCCGCCGCCGAGGCTGCCGCAAAAGCAGCCCAAGCCGAATAAGGAGGGTAATTATGGAGAAGAAAGACAGTAAAAACAAGCTTCTGACCGCCCTCATTATGATTGTACTCGGCGTGATTTTCGTGGTAGGCTTCATTTACGGACTCAATCGCGTACTCGCCATGGAGGGCTCGTATCCTCCGTCAACCAATATCGAGGGCATTACGAAAGCTCCCGAAACCAAGGAGGAGGCGCTCGAATTCCTCAACTACGCTTACAAAAAAGCAGTCGATGAAAAGCCGCAGTTCTCTAACGAGCGCTGGTACGGCATAGATGAGGATACATTCGAAACAAGCTTTTCACCGAAATTCGTTGAAACCTTCAAGTATCTGCGCGAAAATATCTGCTCTGCGGTAAATTCCGATTTTGAGCAGACCGAAACCGATTTCGGTGAGGATTTTGCCAAGGCGTCGATGCTTCCGGCATTCACCGCCGCGGATATTGAAAGCTTTGAGTGTGACTATATCTACTATGTATGCCCCTCCTGCGGCGAATCGGATACCGAGCCGCACGACAGCCACCCCGAATGCGGCTCCGACAGACCGTATGATCTTAAGTATAAAGATGAGTACGAAATCACACTTCATATCGTGCCCACCGAAGCGGTCATAAATAAGAATTTTGCTCCGCGCAAAACCGAGGATGTGCTTGCACTCGTCAAGGAGAATTATGACGGAGTTGCCGTTCCCGAAAAATTCAATGCCGAAACAAAGGAGCTTTCGGTGATATTCAAGGTAAACAGACTTACCGATGAACTTACATTTTTAAGATACACAAGAGTACTTGACACCGACCTTGCACTCGCATTTACCGGTGACTATGAAGCACTCGGCAAGGGTAATGTGAAATTCACGACCACCAGAGAAAACAGCTTCTATTTCACCTGGCCGTCGCTTAAACTCAATAACGATGAGATGGTGCTTGAACCGAAGGGCAACGACAACCTTCTTGCAACCCTTACCTGCTCCGACCCGACCGCGCCCGTCGTTACCTGGAAATCGAGCGATGAAAATATTGTTACCGTCGATGAGGAAGGCTATATGAAAGCTTCCAAAACTCCCGGCGAAGCAATAATTACCGCATCTTTTGAATTTAACGGCAAGACCTATACCGACTCCTGCAAAATCCTTGTTAGAGTTGGGGTTGAATCACTTTCCGTAAGCAAGCGCAAAGCGGCGCTCAATGTCGGTGATACACTTACGCTTACCGCAAAGGTATCGCCCGCAAAGGCGACAGTTACCACGGTCAAGTGGTACACCGAGGATGCCTCTGTCGCAGCAGTCGATGAAAACGGCGTTGTTACCGCGGTGGCTTCGGGCGTTACAAAGATCTATGCACTTTCCGACG
>JAZUJG010000286.1:0-1930 GCA_045642645.1 Acutalibacteraceae bacterium
TGAAAGGTCATCTATTTTAACGGCGGTTTCGCCTATGGCGTTATAGACACTGCGCGTGGCGGAATCCGCACGCTGCTTTGCGGCTTCAACAGGCTCCTCGGAATGAACGCGCGCATCAAGCATAGCGGCGCCCACCTGGCGTGCAAGGTCTTTTTTGCGCTCGCACTCGGCTTTAAGGCGGGCTATTTCCGCCTTTAAGGCTTCAAGCTCCTCGGAATCCGCAGAATTATCGAGTGCTGCGGAAAGCGCGGAACGCTGGGTTGAAAGCTCATCTTCCTTTGCGGCAAGCAGCTCATCCTTTTCGGAGAGTGCGGCGGTAAGCTCCTCAACCTTATTTTTAAGTTCAATAACCTCGGCACCGAGCTTTTCAGCCTCCTGAGCTTCGGCTTCAAGTTCGTGTACTTTCATATTGAGCTTTGCGGTATTATCGGTATTGGCGGCAAGCCTGACTTCAAGGTCAGATTTTTCGGCAAGCAGACCGTTGACATACTCAAGAACGGAATCCTTATCGTAACCGCCGAACGCGCGTTTTTTGAATATAACATCATTTGCCATAATACTACCCCGCATAATAATTTTCGGACATGCTGAAATTATAACAGAAATAAATATATAAAACAACAATAATTCTCAATTTTTATTTATTTTCGAAGAAGAATAGTGTATAATGTTCATGGAAAGGGTGATTTTATGAAAAAAACCGTAAAAGCCGCCATAGGCGCGGCGGCAGCATTCGCCGGTATAGGCGTAACAATGAACACGCTCATACTTACAAGAGCATCGCTTAAAATGAAAGAGCTTTTCAATTACAACACGCCGAAGCCCGAGGAAGAAAAGACGGAAATCGAAAAGCAGATTGAGCGCGTTATGGCTGAGGGCGATGCCTGGCTTGAAAAGCAGGTTTACGACCACGTTGCCATTGATGACCGCAACGGCGACACAATTCACGGCTACCTCGTGAAAAATGCCGAGCCCGGCAACAAATGGGTGATCTGCATACACGGATTTACAAAATCCCCGAAAAATATGGGTGAATATGCTCTGCACTATCAGGAAAAAGGCTACAACATTCTGCTGCCTGCGCTCAGAGGGCACGATATAAGCGAAGAAACCTATATTTCCATGGGTTGGCTCGACCGCTTCGATATTATTTCGTGGATAAACTTTATACTTAAAACAGATGCCGATGCGCAGATAGTTCTGCACGGTGTTTCAATGGGCGGCGCCACCGTTATGATGACCACGGGTGAAAATCTGCCCGAAAACGTAAAATGCTGCATCGCCGACTGCGGCTACACATCCGTTTGGGATGAATTCAGCAACGAAATAAAGCAGAAATACCACCTGCCGATTTTCCCGTTCCTGTATGCCGCGGATGCCGCAACAAAGGTGATTTGCGGTTACGGCTTTAAGGAAGCTTCAAGTGTGGAGCAGGTCAAAAAATCCAAAACACCCACCCTGTTCATTCACGGCGAAAAAGATACATTTGTGCCTTACAGAATGCTCGATGTAAACTTTAATGCCGCCGCCTGCGAAAAAGAAAAGCTCAGCGTACCCGATGCCGAGCACGCCGATTCCGTTCGTGTGCACCCGGAAATTTACTGGCCGGCTGTTTGGAATTTCACGGAAAAATACATAAAGTAAATATATGATTACGGGGCTGTGACGAAATATTTCGCCACAGCCCTGATTCATTTTAAGCGGCAAGAGCCATATTCACTACACTCTGGTAAGATGCTGCATCAATTTCGGTATCGGCACAGCCGTTTGCAGCGTACGCCTGCGCGGCAGAAATGTCGCCGTAACCGTGCAATGCACGCTCCGTAAGTACGGCATCAAGTACATCGCACACGCTGTCGCCGTCAAGGTCGCCGTTGACGACAACCGTGTAATTTCCGAGTACGGTGTTGCCGGTCTTAACGCGAACGGT